>CBDUUJ010000366.1:0-3576 GCA_965370205.1 uncultured bacterium | reverse complement strand
CGGTCAGACTCAGTAAGAAGAGACTGCCTTCTTTGTCAAGCTGGGGTAGCTTTACGATGTCATGAAGTATCACGCTGTTTTTATCGATTTGCCTGAGCGCCGGGATCCGACCTTATTAAAAGAAATCTTAATGGAAATGCAGGAACAACAATCGGAACCGGAGGTGGAAACCACGAAATAAGAATCAGCAGGTCATTTCACACAAAGCATCAAAATAATTTTACCGCTCGCTTCTTCCCGACGATTGAATCTCGTGCTTCAACCGCTCGGCGTCATCCCTGAGCCACCTTGGAGGAAACTGGCCCAGCGCCTGATTGACCTGAATCAGCGCGTTGCCCTCATCGTCAATCATCCACCATGCCTTGGCCAGTTCGTAGTTAGCCCACCATGTCTGGGTAAAATTCCTGACCCTGATCGCCTGCTCGAACACGGGAATCGATTTCCGGACGGATTCCTTGTTCCTGGGATGAATATCCCTGAGGATAATTCCCTGGTAAACGAGCGCGTCGTAGGATGTCGGCATAAGAACGACTGCTCTGTTGATCGAAGCCTTCGCGTTTGTCTTCCTTCCCCGTCCCCATTGAGCACGGGCCAGTTCGATATATATCTGATACACCTGGTCGTGGCTCTCATGCAGGTCAATCCAGTTATCCGCGATATCCTCCGCGGTTTCAAAATAACTCTCCTCCTCCCTCATCTCGCCGATATCATTCAGCGATCTTGTATACGCGCGCACGAATTTCACATTATCCGGCATCGCTTCCGTCGCATTTTTGTACGAAATCGATGCGCCGCCGGTATCGCCGGTCGTCTCAAGGGTTTTACCATACAGATAGAACCAGTAGCCGGCTCTGAGGTCTCCGGGTATCAGGAGTGCGATTACAATGATGATTGTCAGAACAATTATTGTATTCTGAAGTACTTTCATGACCGCCTCCTCTTTAATCCCGCATATATCGATTGCCTGTTATGAAGCGGGAAAGGCGTATATGACAGCAAACCCGATCTGTGTCGCCATCATCAGCATGTACATATGTTTCCATGACGGGTGATTGCCTTCAAGAGCCAGTGAATCCGGGTCTCTGACGATAAGCCATGCGGTGTAGGCTCCCCAGATCGCCAGGATCGCAAGCCACGCCGATTCGGGCCTGAGATTCCAGGGATCGGGAAGCATTGTCAGGAATGGAAGCACAAGGTAGGGAATAACGAAAAATGGCGCGATAATCCAGGCAGCTTTGTGATATCCGAAAATCACAACCACCGTTCTCGCGCCGCCTTTTTTATCGCCTTCCATGTCCGCGAAATCCTTCGTGCTCGCCGCTCCCAGCAGAAACAGGAAAATCACAACCCCGATCATCCAGGGTGTCGGGTCATTCCATGCATCCGGCCTGACAGCGACCCATCCTCCAATGATCATCAAGAACCCGCGAGGGATGCCCATTGCGATATTCGCCAGTATTCCGTTGTTCTTTAACCTGATTGGTGGCGCTGAGTATCCCCATGTGAATGCTGCACAGACAAGGACGACGATCAGGTATTGAATATTGATAATAAACCCGAGAATGATACAGATCGCATATAAAATCCACGCGAAAGTCATCGCCTGCGGTACCGTAATTCGTCCCGACGGCAGCGGACGGTCGGGTTTGTTTATCCGGTCGATTTCCAGATCGTAATACTGGTTAATCGCGTTCGATGCGGCGTTCAGCAGCGACCCGGCGATACCGGCGAGTACTCCCCACCAGATCCCGGAATAACCTTCACCTTTGTCACCGAGTGCGATCAGTGCGCCCGCCAGAATTCCGAAAAACGGCGCAAGCAGCGTGAAAGGACGCGCAAGTTCGAGGTATTCCCTGATTGTTGGCGATGGTTTAATTTCTGGCCGGGCAGTTTGAGCGGATACTTCTGAACTCATTGATTATTCGCCCCCTGGAAGGCTCAATGCCGGTTTATCAGCATGATCCATACCGGCTTTAAGGCTGATTAATCCATCATAGACAAGCCGGGACCAGTTTTCAAGACGGTCGCGCGCGGCGCCGATAGCCGCAGGGGCCAGATACTCTCCATGCATCTTGTCGGTTTCACGAATATCCACTCGCGATGAGATATCCCACCTCAGGACAATTCCCAGATGGACCCGGCTGACCTCGTCTGTATCGTCGCAGATCAGCCCCAGAGGCTCCAGTTCATCCCATCCGGGAGGATCGTCCACCTGAAGCTCCTCGGACAGTTCGCGTTTCATTGCAGCGTTCAGGATATCGTCCTCATCCCCATCGACCGGATTGATATGTCCGCCGATTCCAAAGCTCATCTTGTTGTGGAGACGCTGCTCTCCCTGGGTCTTGTGACGCATCACGGTGAGATACATGCCGTTGTTGCATACCAGGACGTAAGGAATCACCTGGCGGAAGCCGGGATCGCCTTCCGCTGTTGGGCGATCGATGAAAAACGCCTCTTTTTTCAGGTCGCGAAAGAAGTCCGGATGAATTTCCGTGAGAAATCCCCTGGTTTGATGTAGGGAGTGAATCCAGTCCGCTTTGACCACAAGCACTTGTTCAATTGAATCAGGCATATCGAAATCATAACACAATCCATCCCGGTTTGAATTATTTTTACTCGCACATACCGCTTGACACTTATTAACTGGAATGATAGAGTCCTTTATTAGCCTCCACAGGCATAAGGTGGTGGATTTTGGCTTGACCGAAGAAAAAGAAACTAACTCTCAGAAAACTACTATCGCTGAAACAGATCCCGAAACGAAGGACACAGCTATCGAATCCAGTCAGGACGCGCACGCATCGGATAACGGTGAGACGAAACCTGAAGCTCTGGCGGAGAAACCGGATGAACCGGTAACCCCGGAAACGGAATCGCCGGAAGCAGCATCCTCCGAAGAAACAGTCGAGGCGAGCACTCCCGAGGTTGCGGAAGACAAGCCCCAGGAAGCGGAAACAACCGACAAACCGGCTGAAGCGGTAGATAAGCCTGCTGAAACGGTGGACAAACCGGCGGAAGCGGGTTCTCCGGATGAAACCGGCGAGAAACCTGCAGGAGATAAACCTCCTGAAGGTGAAGCCGCTAAAACTGATGATCCTCCGAAGCAGGACGATCGCAAACGGGACGATCGCAGGCATGATGACCACAGGCGTGATGACCGTCGCGGAGGCGGTCGCCGTGACCGACGTGGAGATCGACCGTTAACCAACGAGGAAAAACTGCGGATGTACAAGAAGCAGTCGGAAGAACGGCTTCTTGATATCAAACGCAGCCGCGAGGACAAGATCGGGAAGAAGAGAAAAAGATAATCCGATCCCCGGGTTGAACTCGTTCAATTCCCACACGATAATAGATGTAGATAAAAGCGCGGTTATTCGCTGGAATTTGCCGCGTGCATACATGCCCAATTGGTGGAAGTGAATTTGCCCAATTGGTGGAAGTGAATTTGCCCAATTGGTGGAAGTAGATATACCAAGTAGTGGAAGCGGATATACTGAGTAGTGGAAGTAGATTTGCCCGAGTGGTGGAATTGGTAGACACCGGGGACTTAAAATCCCCTGCTGAGAGATCGGCGTG
>CBDUUJ010000365.1:0-3579 GCA_965370205.1 uncultured bacterium | reverse complement strand
CGGGATGCTTAATTCTCTTGTTCGCGCGGGTACTAAGAGTGTCACTTTCGCTCCGGAACATGGAAGCGAATCGATCAGGGAACTTATCCACAAGCCGTACACATATGATGACGTAAGGGAAAAAGTTGCATCGGCGTTCGACGCGGGAATTCTGCGGGTGAAACTGTATTTCCTGACCGGTTTCGAGGAAGAAACGGAAAATGATCTCGACGCGACGCCTGAATTCATTCTGTCATTGATTGAGGATATCGGGCTAGCAAAACGTCCAGCGGATAACCGCCTTATAATCGGACTTGCGCCGTTTGTTCCCAAGGCCGCAACGCCGTTCCAGCGTCGCGCGATGGAGCCGGAACGAACTCTCAAGCGCAAAATGAAACGGATTACATCTCCGTTGAAAAATATCCCGCGTATCGATATCGAAACCGAAAGTCCGCGACTCTCATTAATCCAGGGAGCGCTGTCAATCGCTGACCGTAGTGTCGCGTATCATTTGAAAGAAGTCGCGCATACACGGGGTCCGCTGCCCGTGTCATGGGATCAAGCGCTTGGAAAAATCGGCGGTTCACCACAGGAAAAGGTTTTGCAAACACGTACTGGCGGCGATATCCTTCCATGGAGTTACATCAGACGTCCGAAAAGGGGATCTCGAAAATGAATAGCATCAGTGAAAATGCTGAAAGTATAAAAAAAGAGGTCGCAAAAGCCGCAACCGACGCGGGACGCGACCCATCCGAAATTCAAATTCTCGCAGCGGCGAAATACACCGACCGTGAGGGAGTCGCCGAGCTTCTCAGGGCTGGAATCAACCTGATCGGCGAGAACCGTGTCAAGGACGCGACTGTAAAACATGCCGCCGATGAATCGAGCGGACAGTCTGATATCCACGACGAATTCCCGGACTGCCGCCTTCACATGATCGGGCACCTCCAGACGAATAAAATCAATCACGCGCTACGGCTTTTCGACCTGATCGAGACAGTCGACCGGGTCTCGCTCGCCGACGGGCTTGAGAAAAGGCTCGCTCAAGGGGATCGGATTCTGCCTGTACTTGTCGAGGTCAAACTTACCGGGGAGGAAACAAAAACCGGATGTCCGATCGATGAACTTTCTGAATTCCTGGATCATCTATGGTCCAACTGTCCTCACCTGGCGGTCAGGGGATTAATGGGGATGGGTCCATGGGACCCCGACCCGGAAGTCGCGAGGCCATATTATCGGGAACTGAAGGAGCTTTTCGATACCCACCATCCGAATGCTCCGGATATTAACGAGTTTAATACGATATCAATGGGCATGAGCGCTGATTTCATGGTCGCCATCCAGGAGGGCGCGACACTGGTCCGAATCGGTCGTTCCTTTTTTAATGAAAAACTCACCTGCGACCTTTGAATCCACCGGAGGGGCGATCTCCGGTCGCCCGGCCTGATGACGTCCCCGTCATCATTCTGTTACGGAGGGGCGATCTCCGGTCGCCCGACCTGATGACGTCCCCGTCATCATGTTTTGCAACCCACGAATATTTATCAACTATTCCTCTCTCCCTGAGTAACAATTCCCGCTCATTCAATGATATTAAATTGAATTAACTCCTGACTTATCCCGCGGTGAAAGGCAGGAGACAGATCGAGGTGGAATAAATGGCGAATAATGAAGTGAAACTCTCCTGGTGGCAGAAATTACTGATCAAGCTGAATCTGGCATACCCGCCGGACCCGTTTATTGATGAGGAAGACGAGGGGATTATCCTTCCCGGAAAAAATCCCCAGGTGCTTCATTTCCCGAACGACACGCAGACTCAGATCGCCGTTGTCACACCGACCGGCCTTAACGCGACCCAGGTGCCGGCCGATTTTCTCAAGTCGGGACGGGCGGTGCTGGTCAATTTCCACGGTCTCGACAAGAAAACCGCCGACAACGCACGCTTTTTCCTTTCAGGAATAACATACGCAATCGATGGTTCGCTTCAGAAAGTAACCGACACAATATATGTTTTCACACCTAACGAAGTCGGATTAATCTGTCCGGGCGAGGTGGATGATCCCGAGGATCAGGATCAGTCACCGCATATTTCCCAGAACCGTCTGTTCGGCTGATCGGTATGGCGGATTAGTACCGCAGAATAAAAACGCAGTATTTAAAAACACGCAGTAATACATCACCGTTTGCTGGTTCGGATATCATATCCGAACCATTTTTTATTACTTTCCCCCTTGCAAAAATGTCAAAATATGGTAAAAGAAAATGTAGGAAACAAATTCTTTAAGCACCTTTCAAGAGCCGAACGGTTTCAGGGCTGAAAGAAACGTTCGGGAAGGGCCTCCCCATGCGGAGGTTCTTTTATTTACCTGAATAGTGCGATTAATAAAAATGTAACTTGACTCACCCACAAACCCGAAGGCTGTCAAAGAATTGGTTATGACTGGATCAAGTTTGTGGGCGCCATAATTTTTATCGATTAGCAAATCAGGTTTTATCAAACTATCCCACCGCGGATCATCCCCCGACGGGGTCAGGCGCATCATCACTTCCCCGAAAGTCACAACCTTTTTCATGAATTCAATTCCTCCAGTTGCCGGTTCAGATCATCCATGAAATTTCTCACCGATATTTCAACTGCATCCCAGTCACCTTCGATTACCTTATCCTTCGGAGCAAGATTGCTTCCAAGTCCGACCGCGACCGCCCCGGCCCGTAAATAATCAATCGCATTTTGAGGAGTTACACCGCCGGTCGGGATAAGTTCCCAGTCCGGCATCGGAGCGAGTAATGCCTTTATATATTCCGGTCCCCCGACCGCCGAGGCTGGAAAAATCTTTACCATATCCGCTCCGAATTCATACGCCTGCGCGACCTCGCTTGCAGTCAGTGCTCCGGGGATCACAGGCACGCTGCGCACATTCACCGACTCGATCACGTCCATTGAAACAAACGGCGAGACAATAAATTTCGCTCCGATATCAATCGCCTCAATCGCGTCATATGCGGATGTCACCGTGCCCATGCCGATCAGCGCTTCATCGCCTTTATCCGCGACAACTTTTGCCAGTGTCGTCCGCCAGTCGGGAATGGACGTGGTCAGCTCGATTGCCTTGATTCCCGCGTCAATGTAAGCATCCGCAAGAGCGCGGGATGTCTCGACCTCGTCCGCGCGAAGCACCGCGATAATTCGCGCTACTTTCAAAATTTCCTTTATCTCATCTGAACTCATTCGGCACCTTCGTGAAATTGCATTTCATTCAAAAGCGATCTCCACTCGACATGCAGTATGCAGTTCCGAACCCGTATGACACACTCTCCCTGAAAAATAGATTCAATCGGCTGAAATCTTTTTAATTAGTGTAGTATTGTAGCCTTACTGGTCATAAGGTACAAGAAAAGCCACGGTGGTGTTCGAACCGTAACGCCGGCCACAACCGTAACGCCGGCTGCCAGCCGGCAGTATCGCCGACAGCCTGTCGGCACAAAAAAATCATGAAACCCATCATCACTGACATCCTCATCATCGGCGCGGGTGGAGCCGGACTCCGTGCAGCTCTATCCGCCCATAACACAAATCCCAAACCGGACATCACGGTCATC
>CBDUUJ010000364.1:0-3581 GCA_965370205.1 uncultured bacterium | reverse complement strand
TCGAAATACCCAGAAGCACATGCTCCGCTTTTGGGGGCTTAAGCTTCTTTTTCTCATATTCAGTGACAATTTCCTCGTAGATGTGAGAATCGATAAGGTCGCCTTCCAGAAGATCGCTGTCGCCGGAATCGGAAATCTTCACGAATCTCAGCATCTGACGGACGATGACCTCGATATGCTTATCGTTGGTGTTGACACCCTGTCCTTTGTAAATCGACTGTACTTCATCGACAATGAACTGCGCAGTTGCTCGTACGCCTGAGAGTTGAAGGATCTCGCGCGGGTTGATCAGGCCGCGTGTAAGCGGGTCGCCCTTTTTTACGCGACTGTTTTCACTCACGATGAGCTTTTTCCCTGCAAATGTAGCTTCATCGAATGTGATTTCCTTGGATTTCGATCCTGCTCTGGGACGAATCGTAAGCAGGAAAGGTTCCTTATGGATTTTAACCTTTCCGGTTATCGGGGCGATTACCGCGCCTTTCTTCTGGTATCGCGCCTCGAACAGCTCGAACAGAAGCTCGACCTGGGGAAGTCCCTGTGTGATATCGTACTGCCCCACACCGGCAATACCTCCGGTGTGGAACGTGCGCATCGTAAGCTGGGTGCCCGGCTCGCCGATTGACTGCGCCGCAATAATTCCGATTGGCGCGCCAACCTCGACCAGGCGTCCTGTTCCAAGATCAAGCCCGTAACATTTTCGGCAGATACCATTACGGGATTTGCATGAAAGCACGCTTCGTACTTTGACCTTCTCGATGCCCAAAGCCTCGATTTTCTCGGCGGATTCCTCATCGAAAAGATGGCCCCTGGCGATAAGGATCTCGCCTGTGTCTTCATCCACGATTGTATCAGCCGAAACACGTCCCCTGAGTCGTTCAACCAGCGACTGAATTACATGCTTGCCGTCCATCGACGGTCCCACTTCGATGTAATCATCCGTGCCGCAGTCTTCCTCGGTAATCATCATATCCTGAGCGACATCGACCAGGCGACGGGTGAGGTATCCTGAATCCGCAGTTCTGAGAGCGGTGTCGGCAAGACCCTTTCTTGCGCCGTGAGTACTGATGAAATATTCCAGAACCGAGAGCCCCTCGCGGAAATTCGATTTGATCGGCAACTCGATTATCCTGCCGGTCGGATCGGCCATCAGTCCGCGAAGTGCAGCCAACTGCTTGATCTGGCTGATATTTCCACGGGCTCCTGAATGAGCCATCATGTATACCGGATTGAGATTGTCGAAGTTCTCCATCATCAAATCGGTAACCTGCCTGGTGACCTCGGTCCAGAGCTTGATAGTGCTGATATATCGATCCTCTTCAAATTCCTTAATCAAGCGCGTTTTTTCATCCTCTTTCTTCGATGACTTCCTGAGTTTCTCCACCTTTTTATCGAAAGTCGTCTGGTATTTTGTAACAAGACGCTCGGCGTCCTCAATCAGCTTCCATTTTGTATCCGGGATATCGACATCAGCCATTGAAATTGTCACGCCGGCGATTGTGGAGTATTTGAAACCGATACGTTTGATCTCGTCCAGGATATCGACTGTCACCGCCACTCCATACTGCTTATGGAGCTGACCGATCATGTCGTTAACCTCTTTTTTCATGATCGTTTTGTTTATGAATGGCATCTCAACGGGAAATGCCGCGTTGAAAATTATCCGACCAAGAGTTGTAACGAGTATGTTGTTCTCAACCGGGAAGCTTTTTCGACTGCCTGGATATATTACCGTGGAGTTCCGCACACGTACGGTTACCAGTTCCTGAAGTCCGACTTCACCAAGTTCATATGCCAGTTTCAACTCTTCCGGATTGACAAACAACTTCTGTCCCTTGAGCTTGACCGGCTTGTTATGCAGAATTCCGTTGACATACCGGTTGAATTTCTTGTTTTCCTCGTTCTGCAGAATGGTCATGTAATGAATGCCAAGAACCATGTCCTGGCTCGGACCAACAATCGGTTTCCCGTCCGCAGGGAGGAGGATATTGTTCGCAGACAACATGAGTATCCGCGCTTCCGCCTGCGCTTCGAAGGAGAGCGGAAGATGGACAGCCATCTGGTCGCCGTCAAAGTCCGCGTTGAAAGCGGCGCACACGAGCGGATGGATCTGGATCGCCTTGCCATCGATCAGCACAGGCTCAAACGCCTGGATGCCAAGACGGTGAAGCGTCGGGGCGCGGTTTAACAGTACCGGATTTCCCTTGATAACCTCATCGAGCACGTCCCATACCCTCGGGTCCATTTGTTCAATGAGCGTTTTCGCGTTCTTGATTTGCGGGGCATATCCCATATCGACGAGCTTCTTCAGCACATACGGTTTGAAGAACTCAAGCGCCATTATTTTCGGCAGACCGCACTGGTGGAGTTTCAATTCCGGACCGACCACGATTACCGACCGGCCTGAGTAGTCGACACGTTTTCCGAGAAGGTTCTGGCGGAACCGCCCCTGCTTGCCCTTTAATAAATCGGACAGCGACTTGATCGGGCGGTTGTTGGTGCCGGTGACGGCTTTTCCGCGACGGCCGTTGTCGATAAGCGCATCAACCGCCTCCTGTAACATTCTTCTTTCATTCCTGATGATGCTCTCAGGAGCCTTGATTTCTATCAGACGTTTCAGCCGGTTGTTGCGGTTGATTACACGGCGGTAGAGATCGTTGAGGTCGCTGGCTGCGAATCGTCCGCCTTCAAGCTGAACCATAGGTCTCAGTTCAGGCGGGATTACCGGGAGAACTTCAAGAACCATCCATTCCGGATGGTTTCCGCTTCTCAGGAATGATCGGATAACCCCGAGACGCTTGATGTACTTCGCACGCTTGGCGCCCTTGCTTATTTCAATGTCTTCCTTCAGCTGCTTTGCATCAGCCTTAAGATCGACTTCCATCAGGAGCTTCTTAACAGCGCCGGCTCCCATCTCGGCCTGCCACATATCATCGGGATTTACACCCAGGCGTTCACGCAGGACATCTGCAAGCATGCTGAGCCTTCGATGCTCGCTCTCCGAGAGAAGCTTTTTCTTCGTAAGTCCGGGCAGAAGCTCAACAGCGGCAACAAGCTCGTCAGCCCGACGCAGGTTCTCCTGGCGCCGTGCTTCGTTGATGGACTGCTGCTGATTGTCCAGAAGGATAAGCTTCTGATGACCGGCTCCCAGGATTTTCTCCGACGTCGTCTTGTTGATCCGCTGCCCGGCTTCGACCAGTACCTCTCCGGTTTCAGGATCGACGACGGCCTCTGCTGTCTGGTAGTCCGGAAGGATGGCATCGAGGAATTCGTGAAGAATGACAAGAACTTCCTCGCCTTCCTCATCGAACGCGGCGAATTCGAGAATCCCATGCTCGATCAGCTTCGAGAAAGCTTCCGCGTTCAGATGATCCTTTTTCTTCACCAGCGCTCTGCTCTGACCGGGAAGAACGATTCTTTCAGAGGCGGTGTAAGGCTCAAGAATCTGTTCGAGAAGGAGAGGGATGTTGTATTCACCGATCGCCGACTCCTCATCCTTCATGTTATGGATTGCCTCAATTTCTTCCTCAACCGCAAGCTCTATCTGGGGGATCAGTTCCTCAATCAGCTCGGAATCGACCTTG
>CBDUUJ010000363.1:0-3584 GCA_965370205.1 uncultured bacterium | reverse complement strand
CACATCCTGAAGGGTGGGGTACCTGATTTTATTTTATTTGTTGATTTTATTTATTAAATTTAATTATTAATATTAATACTACTACGGATTCAGGCTGTTCAGGAATTCCACAAACTGGGTATGATGCCCGGCTTTATAGGCGTTTGTTACTATCATGCTTCCGAGAGTGCGCATTGCGGCGTTTCTCCATGTCCTGTTTACATCGAATCCCGCTTCCCGGAATCCTACCTTCAGGGCGGTAATTTTCTTAACACCGTCTTTTATTGCCGCCTGAGTGTGTATTGCGGGATTTCGGGCGAACTCGGAAGCATGCAGGAATCCTCTTGTAAATATCTCAACGGGTGTAGTGAACACAAGCACGGGAAACTTGAGGAAGCTGAATGGGCTGTAGAAAGATCGCATGATTCGGTTAGCCTGTTTCTGCAGCTCACTTGCGGAGGTGCCGCAATCGGGGAGGAATGTAAGGAAACTCCCGTCGTACTTGTCCCATCCGACAATTTTAAGCGGAAAGATCCGATCCTGTGCCGCAAGTCTTTTGGCGAGCCGGCTTCCGGGAATCGGGACGGGTTTCAGAACCTGAATCGTATCGATGCGGGTGCGTTTTATAAATTGAATAAAGCGATCGGCGCGTTCGCGGAGAGTCAATGTCGATTGTTGGGGACAGTTCTCCAGGGGATACCCAAAGATGAACATCCCGTGGATCATGAACCCGTGTCCTCTGAGGCTTTTTACATCTCTCTCGATCTGCTCGGGTGTCTGGTGTTTATCCATTCCCTTGAGGTCCTCACTGATCGGCGATTCAAGTCCGATGGCGATCATGTGAACCCCGACGTCTCTCAGCGCCTGCATCAGGGTTTCATCGCGACCGACCGAGCTTCGCGCCTGGATCGTAAAGTCAAGTTTGACACTCCTGCGCTTTTTAATGTCTTTTATCAATCCGAGAAGCCTGAGTATGGATTTTTTACCCTGGGTGAAATTATCATCGACACAGAAAAAACGCCGGTATCCGCTGTCGATTCGTTTTTCCAATTCTGCAGCAACGCGCTCCGGGGATGCGGATCGGCTTGGTCCGAACCTGTCGTGAACCACGCAGAATTCGCAATTGAAATTGCATCCGCGAGTGCGCTCGAAGGGAACTATGGTGAGAGGCTTCCTGAGTTCGACAAGCAGATCGAAATCCGGGATGGGGAGATCGTCGAGGTTGCAGATCGGTTTGCGTTTTTCGGTTGTGATTACTGATCCATCCTGCGCAGTAAAGCTGATGCCATGGATTTCAGAGAGCGGATGGTTATCGGACCATGCCTTAAGTATTTCGATAATGGTCTCTTCACCTTCGCCGTGAACGACCACATCGATTCCCTCGCGCAACGCTTCATCGGGAAGTGCATCGACATGCGCTCCTCCCGTAACAGTGGGCACTCCCAGGCTTTGGTAGAATTTAGCGATATCGAAAAGCCTTGGGACGGTGGATGTAAGACCGCCGTAGAATCCCACAGCCTGAGCCGGACGGCGCGACTGCAGATCGCGATGTTCCGCGAGGGAGTCGCCGCCAAGATCGCGTTTCGATACGGGATTTTTCCAGTTAAGTTCGTCGATCACTTCAACATCCCACAGCCCGTTTTCCTTTACCGATGTGGCGACATAGATAATGCCAAGCGGGGGCCTCGCGAGATGGCTGAAGACGTTGGGGTATGGCACTCTGGGGATAATTAATCTGAAAAGTGGTCGCAGGGAAGGTCTGTTCTCATTTACGCTTTGGTTAATCAAAGTCCTGTACCGTTCATTAATTATTATATTCTAACCTACACCTGCTTTGCAGGAAAGTCAAACCAAATTTCCTGCCTGCGTGTTTTTGAATTGACCTTGCATCCCCAAGGCTTTACAATCCCGGCTACATCCATGTGAAGTATATCCCTTTTTTTTTAATAAATCGCACACGCGCGATGAAATCTCAATGGAGGCCGAAATGAACGAACGATACAGCAAGATACTGAAAGCCTGTGGAATCGAGGATGTAAATTCAGGCGCATGCTGGGGGGAATGGATCGCCGACCCGTCCGGTGGTGAACTTGATGTGTACACACCCATCGACGGCAGTAAACTCGCGACTGTAAAAATGGCCGGACCCGATGACTACGAAAAGATCATGGAGAAAGCCCGGGAGGCCAATGTAACCTGGCGGATGCTTCCAGCTCCTCAAAGAGGGGAGATCATCCGGCAACTTGGCAATGCGCTTCGCGAGAAAAAGGACGAGCTTGGCGCGCTTGTCACTCTCGAAATGGGAAAGATTATCGGGGAGGGTGGCGGTGAAGTGCAGGAGATGATCGATATCTGCGATTTTGCAGTCGGTCTCTCCCGTCAGTTGTACGGACTCTCGATGCACTCAGAGCGTCCGGGTCACAGAATGTACGAGCAGTGGCATCCGCTTGGAACGATTGGAATAATTTCAGCCTTCAATTTCCCGGTTGCGGTATGGGCCTGGAACGCGGCGATTGCTGCGGTCTGCGGCGACACGATGATCTGGAAACCGTCCAGTGAGGCACCGCTCACCGGAATCGCTATCCAGCATATCTGCAACGATATAATGAAAGCCAACGGACTTGAGGGGATTTTCAATCTTGTTGTCGGACGCGGAAGCTCGATCGGGGAAAGACTGATCGCCGATAAGAGAATTCCTCTCGTCAGCGCGACAGGTTCGTGCGAGATGGGCTATCGCATCGGTGAGGTCGTAGGCAAACGGCTTGGCAGTACCATTCTGGAACTCGGTGGAAATAATGCAATTATCGTAATGGACGATGCGAATCTCGATCTTACATTGCGCGCTATCGTATTTGGGGCGGTCGGAACCGCCGGGCAGCGCTGCACGAGCACGAGGCGGATCATCGCTCATGAAAAAATCTATGATGAGCTTCTTGAACGACTTGTCAAAGCCTATAAAACCGTTCCTGTCGGTAACCCGCTCGATGACGGGACGCTTATGGGACCGCTGGTGAACGCGTCGGCGGTTGAGGTCATGCAGGCGGCTATCGGACGGATAAAGGATGCCGGCGGTAAAATCGTTTATGGCGGCGAACCGGTTACGTTGGAAGGAATGGAAAACGGCCATTATGTGAAACCGTGCATCGCCGAGGCGAAGAACGAATGGGATATCGTCCAGGAGGAGACATTCGCTCCGATCCTTTACATGCTCAAGTGCTCGTCGATTGATGAGGCGATCGATATTCAGAACGATGTCGTTCAGGGGCTTTCATCGGCGTGCTTCACCACCAACCTGCTCTCTGCGGAGGCGTTTCTGTCGCAACGCGGATCGGACTGCGGGATCGCGAATATCAATATCGGCACTTCAGGAGCCGAGATCGGTGGAGCGTTCGGCGGCGAGAAGGAAACCGGCGGCGGTCGCGAGGCGGGAAGCGATTCCTGGAAGGCGTATATGAGACGTCAAACCAACACGATCAACTGGTCGACCGAGTTGCCGCTCGCGCAGGGTCTTAAGTTTGGGGATTAGACGGGGATTTACCATAAGATGAGGCACCCTATAGGTTAACCTACCTCTACAAACCAACGCTAATTGGTTATTATCAGGA
>CBDUUJ010000362.1:0-3584 GCA_965370205.1 uncultured bacterium | reverse complement strand
CCTCGAAGTGATCGAGGATATCGTCCAGCCGGCTGATAACCGATTCCTCGTCCCATAGCGGTTCAGTATCTGAAACTATAAGCGGAGCGAACTGGATCATTCTCAGGCGCGTACGGGTATCGGCGGGCGGCGCAATGGACAGAGCCTCGTTTAATAATTCGAATGACTCGACCATATCGTTTTCAGTCATCTCGACCGCGGCGAGCTGGAGAATCGCGACGTAATCGTATGGGTTCAGAAGCCTTGCGCGATCCGCGAACAGTCTCGCTTTGTCTGGATTCCCGCGACCGAGTTCAAGAGCGCTCGCGTAACCCAGCAGACCCGCGACCGCCAGAGGCTGATCGACCGGCGGCGGGTAGGTGCCGGGCAGAGCGTCGAGGTAGCCGACCGCGTCCAGCTCCTCAAACATGCCCCTCAGGTTAGTCTCGAAACTCTCGAAATCCCCCTCCTCGGCGTTAATCCGAAGCAGGATATTAGCCAGGTTCAGATCGAATCCGCTATCCGACTGGAAATTCTGAATGATATCGACAGCGTCACTGTAATTACCCTCGAGAAAGGCGCCGTATGCCGCCGCGAACGACCAGAGCGGATAATCCCGTCCGGATTCACCAAGCCCGTTCAGGAAATCGATACCGGCGAGCCGGATTTTCTCGACATCATCCGACTTAACCGCGTCGTACAGTGACAATAACAGAGCGAAGGGATGATCGGGGGAAGCGAAAATGCGTTCGCGCATCCGGTCCGCCAGATCCCACTCTCCAAGGTCATCGTAAAGACGGGCAAGCGCGAACAGGATTTCAAATGAAACCTCATCGCCCTGCGAATCGAGGAGGGTTTCGTAATCGCGCCGGGCTTCATCGTAACGGCCCATTCCCCAGAGGATTCCTGCGCGCAGGCTGAGGAGGTCGGGACGGTCCGGTGTGATGTTGTAATGTGCAAGCGCGATGAACGCGTCATCCAGACGACCGAGTTCGTAGAGGAAACCGGCGCGAACCTGCTCGGCGTCCAGAACGCCGACAACGCCGTTATTCACACCAAGCTCGACCAGAGTCAGCGCTATTTTCGGACCATCGCTGTCGTAAATATCGGAGACGCATTCCCATAGAAATTCAGGAGTCACCGTGGACCAGTCGATTGAATCCTCGATTATCTGGCTCTCGGTTTCGACAGTTGATAATTCGCCGTTTGAAAAAGAATCATCTGTCGATGATCTGCAGGCTGGTACGGATAGTAACAGAAGGAATATTGCGGTCAGTACGGCAATTGACGATTTCATGTCATGAATCATGGTTTGAAAATGATTATAACCGCAACAGGACCAATTTGTCGCATGGAGCCGGGACTAACTCTGCGAAGAGGATAGTGTCCATCGAACAGGCGCGTAATTTTTTTGAAATGTCAGAGTATGGGCTGCCAGGTGTGGGGATCGTTCGGACTGACTCCGGGACCTTCTTTATATACCCTGATCACATTGTCCTCGGTGATCGCGAAAGTTGAGAGCCGTCCGAATGATCTCTCAGGTCTCGGGACAGCAATGATTGTATAGAGTGCCGCTCCTCCGCTTCTGTCGGTAGTCTGAAAAACAAGGGAGTAGTCAATAATGATGTTGCTCATCGTGAAGTCTTTACGGATCACGTTCGCGTCTTTAAGTTCCTGAAAATCCGCATAGTTGCGATCGGTATGTGTCAGGGCATAGTCGGTCATGACCGATCCGATTGTCCGGAGTTTCCTCTGGGCCTGCAACTCGGTCATTCTTCTTCTTTGAACAAGGAGTTGGGGGACAAGCAACGCTACAAGCAGTGAGATGATGCTCACAACATACATAAGTTCAAGCAGTGTATAGCCGTCTTCTTTTCTGATTTGCCTCAGCATAAGAATCGAACACGCCCCGTCTTTACTTTTACTGATAAAATACAAATACACAAATACCGGCAAAGGATACACACAACCCAATCGCCAGCTTTTCGCTCCGACTAAAAGAAATATACTATGACCCCGTCACGAAATCCAATCCGGGGCTCTAAAAACTAAGTACCACATTTCGGGCTGCGTGTAAATGTTAAAATCCGGTTTATTTCTTATTATTTAATTGCCCTTAAGTTTTTTTTGCCTGCGGATTACTGTTATCGTCTCGATTACACTGCAAAAGAGCAGGATCAAAAACAGTGTAATGCTGATTTTCGCACCCGTACGAAAATCCGCCGGATCGTACCTGAATGTGATTTTATGCCGCCCCTTTGGTACCTGAACCGCCCGAAAAGCGCCGTTCGCACGGAAGATTTCGACCTCTTCATCATCAATGGTTGCCCTCCAGTTCGGATGATAGGCATCCGACAGCACAAGCCAGCAGTCATGTCCCGCCTGCACCGAAAATTCCAGAAACAGGGGTGTATCCCTAATTAATGTGATGCTGCCAGGAGGAAGACTCGTTGGATCCGCAGCAATGCCATCAACGGCAGAGTCCTGCCAATCGCTGTCTGCCGCCTCAATTATCACACCCGGTGCAATCGGCAGACCGTACGGCGGTAAATAGAGATCGATTTCCTCCATCATCTCAAGAGCTTCATCGAAATCATCCACAAACACGGGTTGGCAGGAGAGATGCCATCTCGGAATCGCATTCAGCCGCCTGTAAATAACCAGTCCGCCTGAATGGAACAGTTCCCACTCATCCCCGGATAATCCCGATTCGGGTTTTAAGAGGAGGTCCGGGTCGTCGGATATCAGCCATTTAACAGCCATGGCATCGAGAAGCGGCGATGAAAGCGCTCCCGGGTCGGTTAGCGGAAGCGCAAGACCGTTCCATGCAAGCGAATGAGGATCGAGCGCTTTGAGAATTTCCCATTGCCTGTTCATCACAAACGAATCGTAACCCTGCGCGTCCATGACCCCGGCCCACATCGGAAGATTGCCTCCGAATGTGAGGGGATCGTCAACACTTCCGGCATGAGTGGGCGATTTCGATGAATGTCGGATTACGCGGTACATGCTCGATTGGTCGAGCGCCTGGATCGACGGGGTATCCGGCATCACGGGCGGCTCCTGGAATACCGGGTACTGGTAGAAATGTCCGAGAACCCCGGCGAGAGTGATCGCAAGCGGCAGGATAAAACCACCGAATAAAAGTCGTTTTTTATTCAGCCATATCGCGACTGGAATCAGGGAGATTGCAATAAAACCTCCTGCAAGCACCAGCACTGCAAGCAAAATCTGTTCCTGCTCCCATCGTGTATCCGGGTTGACCAGAGCGTTCGAGACAAACAGCCACAGGAAAAGGATTGTCCCGATCCCGGCAAGTGCCATGAGAATATTTATCCATTTTTTGCCGGGATTGAAATCGGAATTCATTAGACTGTTTATCCCGAAGCCTGCCAGAATTACGAGCAGGAACTGCGCGGGTGCGTAGGGGTTATATGGCGATATCCCAAGTCCCGGAATGAAAGGTGCGACACGGGAAAAAATCAGCGGCGCCGCGAGTATTGTGAAAATTATCAGGAGGATAAACATCGCCATCCGTTCAGGTGGGGGTCTCAGGCAGATCAAGCCCAGAATTGCAAGCAGCAGGAGCGGAATTCCCACGTACG
>CBDUUJ010000361.1:0-3594 GCA_965370205.1 uncultured bacterium | reverse complement strand
CGACCATGACTGCAACGAGAATAGCAATATGCAAAATAGTCCAGGAACGAGACATAACAATCAAATCCTTTGTAATAGATTTTTACTATCAGGGAAGCCGCTGTTGCTTCCCTCTATACGTTAAAACCACGATCCTTTGAGAATAAGTAGATGTGAATAGATATTTTACATGAATTCACGAAAATAATCAATCTGGTAATAGAATTCATGTTACTGGTTCAATTTCCTCTTCGTCCATCGACAGGACCGTGAATGTGGTCCTGCCTTCTATAATGCGTCCGTCATGAAGAATTACCAGCACCTCGAAAATGTGCTCGCCCTTCGTGTATGGTTCCGTTGGAAGATAAATTACTCCGTCGCTGTATACAATCGCTGAATCGGTGATCTCTTCGTTGTCTAAAAACGCTTTGATACCAGCCACGTCATCCCTGATTTCGAGCGAGAAGTAAGCGATAAGGACTGAGGTGTGGTCGTAGACATGCGCGCCGTCGCCGGGAATCAGATTTATCAGCCTTTGTTGTACTTCAGGATTGTACTCGAAAGTGAATTCTCTCGATTCATTATCGCCATCCACGATGCGGTATTCGACAGTGAGTATATGCTCTCCACTCCCGACATCGGCGAGTGGAATTTCACCATAGGCTGACTTGAGATCGTCCGTTAAATCGAGATCGAGCCATGAGTGATTATCCACTCTCGCGCGCGCCATTTCGAGTGTTGTATTTTTTTCTGAAAGCCTGATATCAACAGAAATGCTTTCAGCGTCCTGTGTGCTGGCATGTTCGATAATCGCGGATTCGGGCACAGTGGCTGTGAGTGTCGGTTCAAGACTGTCAAAAAGTCCGTTCGTTGTCCCGGCTTCGATTTGCAGGGGATATTCAGTGCCTTCCTCAAGGGAAATTTCGTTCAGCGATATGGTAAACCCGTCAGAATCCACAAGTGCGCACTCTGAGATATCTTCACCTGCGAAGGTTACGATGAAAGAATCCGGATCGACATTAAATCCCTCTTTAAAACTGCCGGTAATTACAGGATCATCGATGGGCAGTTCGCCGGTCGGGTTTATATCGATAATAAACGCCGGGGTGAAGTCGAACGAAAGTGAAATATCCAATAGGGCATAAGTTACCATCCCCTCGGCATCCAGCGGCGCAAGAGTCAGGAATTTTCCAATTGGGAGATTTCTGATCTCCTCCCAGATATCGGTATCCGGACGGTCTTCCACGAGCCAGCCCTGACAGAAAATCCAGTGTGCGCCCGGTTGCGGATCGTTGTAAATAATGGTCTCTATTGCCGACGGGGACGTTGAACTTGCGATCTGCTCATGCATACCATCAAGTTTGCGGTTGCCGTTTATGTCATGGAAAAGAAACATGTCCGCGTCGAAACCATCCTCGATACTTTCACATTGAACGCCGAGGAAGCGCTCGTTTTCATCAACGACAAACGGACCAAGAATCCATGATGAAACAGGCAGAGGCGAATCGGGATCGTCCTGATATATGACCTGATCCCTGAAATCCCTTGCCGTCTCAAGTGAAAAATCGATCACATTCGTTTCATGGTAATTTCCACTGCCATCTTCGACGCGGAAAACGAGCGGGTAAACTCCGGCGGGCATCGGACCTCCGGCGCCGGTGTCCCATGTGTATGTAAATTCCCCAGTACTCCGATCATAACAATTGGTGATATCTGTAAAATCAATTCCGTTATTGAATGAAACCTTAATCTTAGCAATGTGAAGATTGTCGGATGCTCTGCCAGTAAATGCAATTCTCTCGCCTGTGGATGCTGAAATCGGCGCGGATGAAAATTCGATATGCGGGTTTTCGGAAGGCATGTTGGGCATCAGGGCTACATTGAATCGAACATGCGTATAGCGGTTCGGGTTGTAGAAGAAAACCACATCTCCAGATTCCGGATTGAACGATTCATAGAAATTGCAGTCTTTTGTCCAGTTGGATTGCGGCAGTTCGTGCATGACCAGGAATCTCTGATATTCCGATGCCGACAGCACGGACGAACAGATTCCGTATTGATTGCTGTTAGGCTCCGAGTACCAGCGTGTGCCGTGATAGCCTGTACGCTCGTACAATTCCGCGCTATCAAGATCGGAGCGTCTGCCGGTGTAAAAATTAAACGGCCTCTGTTCCTCCTCAATTATCGATATGCACACTCCCAGACTGCCCGGACCGGAATAATTCTGCTCCCTTGCCGTGAAATCCAAATTACGCCTGTTAAATCGTCCCGGCAGTGTGTATGTGTACTCGAACTCCTCGTTTTCCCTGACAACGAAATACTCCGTACCGGTAACACCGAGGGGAGTGATGATATCCACGACGCATGAGCCGGTTGCAGGTTCTCCGAGTTCGAAATCGCAGAACCCTTCCGGATCGGTGAAATCCCAGATTGATGCAAGGTGGTAGTTATTCCATTTACTTCTTATGACCACGAGCGCACCCTCGACTGGTTCGTTAATCTCATCCACGACCCGGATTTTCACCCGTCCGACTTCGGAATATCCCGGCGCATTATCGGTGATGAAATTAGATCCCGGCGGATTGACAGGACGGGTAGTTGAATTATCGGTCAATCCGTCTCCCCTGTGGCGGATAATCGAAAGCAGAGGAGTTCTGGTGTGCCCGGCACCTTCGTTCCATGGATGTCCGATACTGGTCAGCGACTGGCCGGTGTCCCATTTGTACCAGTGACCATCCATCCACCACTCATTCCATATGTGGTCCTCGCCGTGGCATCCGACAGGCGCGTTCGGGATAAGGGCAGTGCGTGAATATGCAACACAAAGCATCGCATGCTCGCCGCATGAGCCGTAGTTTTTCTCATAAATTACAAGCGGCTGGAGATCATTGCTCTCCCTTCCGTATTCGTTCCACCGTCCCGGCTTTGAGCCTGAAAAAGTAATCCAGTCGGCGATCAGATAGACCGCCTCCTCGATAGTTTCAGCCGGTTCGACCACATCGAGCAGGTTCTTACCGTATCGCCTGTCAACCGGCAGGAACGTTCGCCAGAAATACGCGCTCGACGTTTGCTCGTACTCATCCGCTGTAATTTCTTTTCGATTCCATTCCTGTTCGGTGATGCCGTAATAGTCAGCGTCATGCCGCCAGTACGACGCATCGATGCGAGCGGGAATCTCATACTGGACAACGGGATGGACGACCCACCAGTAGTAGATATCGCGGGGCATTTCGTGGAGCGCGCCGTCTTCGGAAATATATTCAATGGTCGTGTAATCGTCCTTTTCCCTGATATCGGCATACTTGACCCGGTCCGCGAAATCGTAGATCGCGCGTGCGTTCTCGAACAGGAGGTCCGCATTATCAAGACGGCTCATCGTGCGAAGCATTTCCGTTGGAGTATTGGCAAAAGCAAAGACGACCTCATCAAAATATTCATCCCCGCATTTTTCAAAGACATCAATGAAAGCATCGATTGCCTCATCATCGATCATCCCGCGAAGGAGCGTCGATTCGGGATGCGTTCGTTCGAGATAACCCTCAAGTTCCCCAAGATGTATCATCGGATGGAATTCCCATGAATACCGCTCGCGCCATTCCGCTCCCTGGCCCTCAT
>CBDUUJ010000360.1:0-3612 GCA_965370205.1 uncultured bacterium | reverse complement strand
ATGTCGTTGTAATCACGGTTACCTTTTCAATCGACCAGTGAAAGAGAAGAAACAGTGTCAGATACATCATAATTAAAATACTAAGTATGGATAGAACAAATTGCACTCGGAGTTTTTTACTTTGAGACAGAAATGCAAGCTCGGCTCTCATTGTAATGATAATTACGCCGAGAAGGATCAGACCGAAGATCGTAAGCGTCCAGTGATCGGCGAGCGTGTATACGATATCCGCTAATTGAGTATCCATAACTCTGAACAGCAACGATTATTTATTGCTGTCCTCCGGCGGTCTTGATTCCGATGGTCTTCTCTGCCTGGGTATACGTGCGGCTTTCCTTGCCCTCTGCCTCATATTCTCCTGAAAAATGAACCCTAGAACACCAATTATGCCGGGTATTACCCAGTCTGGTTTCATAAGCTGCATGGTTTGTGTCGCATACCAGATGAGACCGGCCCCAAGAGCGCACAGGGCAAGCATCTCAAGAACCTCTATTGCAAGGATGAATACAAATCCCCCTCCGAGGAACCAGAAAATATCCTTCGCCTCAGGCTTGAAGAGTTTTACAACCATGTCCGATCCTGCAAGCTCCACTATCTTTTCAGCGGGAACTCCCTGGAATATTTTCCCCAGGATCAGCCCGACAAGCCCTCCCGCCAGAAAGAACAGGATCGTGTTAGCCATCCTGGTGAGAACCATGCCGAATGAACCGAGTATGAGAATCAACAGTAAGGCGATAATGTATTTAAAAATCGACTCGATCTGGATACTGTTCGCGAATATTAAAAATAAATATATGGCATATCCGGCGCCGACGACGAACCCGATAACCTTGAGTCCCCGTCTGTAGATCGGCAGGCCGAAAAACGCCAGAATCAATCCAATAAAAATAAATATTATTTGCAGACCGGTAGTGGACATTTTACATCAATAAATGTAACCCAGAGAGCGAAGCATCTCAAGTGTCCGGGGATCAATATCCGAAAGAGTCGATTCGCGTTTCAGAAGATCGGGGAAATCAGCCCTGTTCGAATCAAGCCATTCTTCAAGCCGGTCCTTCATCTCGATTGACTGAGGATCATCCAGATTGAAAATATCGGATGTCTCAAATGGATCGTCCTCAAGGTTATACAGCGAGTACCGGATTCCCCTGCCCTCACCCTGCATGGTACGGACAAGTTTGTACGGCGGATCGATCCGGCAGTGCGATTTCAGAAAGACCATGCTCGTGAATGAATCGTCGTTATCGACACCTTTGCCGGACAACCGGCATGTCAGGGTATTCAACCCGGATACATATTCGATGTAATCAGTCAGGTCGGTAATTGATAACGGCTCATCCTCCGGACAGTTGATATCGGGACCCTTTATCGCGCAGGCGATCTGGATTTCATATTCCTTCAGCGTGAAGTTATGGCCGAAATATCCGTCATCGTACATCCCCTCACCGTGATCGCTGACAATTATGATGACCGTATCTTCCCAGAGTCCCCTGCCCCTGAGCGCATCGAATAATTCACCAAGGCTCTCATCCTGAAAACGGATTTCGCCGTCGTAGCGGGCGATTAGATTGTCGATATCATCCCGGTTGAAACCGTCGGGAAGCGTCTCCCCGAAATTTGTCTCCTCCAGTTGGGAGTTGATAAAGTCGCACTCTTCCTGCGATCCCGTGACGGAGCCAGAATAATCCGGATCATATCGCTTCCAGTATTCTTCCGGAGGCTGGTAGGGCGAGTGCGCGTCGAAATAATGAAGCCATGCGAAAAATGGAGATTGCTTCTGAGGGATATTATCAAGCCAGTGAAGGAAAGCCCTGTTGACCTGACGGGAATTTCGCGCGAGATAGGTCTCCTTAATAATCCCAAGCCTGCTGAGGATCGCGATCGGCGCAAGCTGATAATATGACTGAAGCCATGATGGACCGGAAATAACTGTCGATTGATTGTACGTGCGAAATCCCCGGTCGAAATTAAAATCCTTACCCATATGAACCGCTGCGGGAAATCCGGCAGTGTAATAATCCTCGTTCAGTTCATGAGCGAGAGGAGATAATTCCGGAGTGTCGGGATACGCAGAGATGTTTGTCAGCACTCCATGAGTATGTGGCATTTCACCTGAAAAGAGGGACGCATGGGCCGGGGAGGTTAGCGGCATCGGTGTGCGACAGCTTGTGAAAAATTGATTCTCAATAGCGAAATTGTCAAAATCAGGCGAGGTGTTTCTGTCATATCCATAAGAACTGAGATGGTCGGCGCGGACGGTGTCGAGGGTAATCAGGATGATGTTGGGTTTGCCATACCCCATGGGAAATAATGTAAACGTAGCGGCATTAATAATGCTAAATATAAATACCGCTGCAAATAATAAACCAGTCAATACATATGGCGCAGGATTACCAATGCGTTTGGCAATTATCCTGATAATCAGGACAACCCCAATCGTCGCGAGTAAAATAGCGATATTCCAGAGAATAGAAACGGGATCTCCGAATGAGGGCAGAAGCTGTTCATTTATTCGAAGACCGACCGTTACCAGGAGGAGGAACCCGATATCCCAGCATAGTTCCCGACCAATCTGCCAGGCTGTTTTTTTACTCCTGTAACCGAAACCGAAAATTATTCTGGTAATTAAATGGAAAATGATACCAGCAGCAATGTAGATAAGAACAGCAACCAGACCGGGAATACTGACGACACTGACCAGAGCTTCATATCCGATGATATTTACATAATAAGCATCGATTATTCCTGCCAGTGCCCATAGTATTAAGCGGAAAATCAACGGGGAGATTCTCTTTTCATCCCTGATCATGCCGTAAGCGTACCACAGATGATTGGACCTGGGGGAAGAACTTATGAGGTAATGTATCCTGGGACTGTTGAAATAAGCACAATATTTCCTGATTAATTATCATCTTAAGAATATGCCGCCCACAAACTTGATCCTGTTACTACCAATCCTGGATAACCATCGGGTTTGTGGGTGTCATTTCTATCGTTAATCATCCAGAAAAAGACACCCACAAACCCGCAGATTAATAAAAAACCGGTCGAGACAGGATTAAGTTTGTGGGCGGCATATTTTTATATGACTATAAATCGAGAAATATTGTGTTTTTTTCAACAGTCTCAAAGATACCAGCGCTACGAACAAAGTTTTTAATATATATGTATTTTACTTGCCGCTTTGTTTCAGGAGGATATCATCGCCGTTGGGGAGATGATCGAGCGTGAAAATGTATGGGACATTTCTGTATATTTCACGGTAGTCCATCCCGTAGCCAAGGACAAAAGTATCGGGGATATCGAATCCCGTGTAGTCGATCTCGACATCCACCTCGCGACGGTCGGGACGGTCGAGGAAACTGACAACTTTGATGCTCGCCGGACGTCGCTGCCTGAGAGTGTTAAGCAGATAATTAAGCGTCTGACCGCTGTCGACAATGTCCTCAACCACAAGGACATGCTTGCTCTCGATGCTCGCGTCGAGGTCCTTCGTGATCCGCACAATTCCTGTGGAGCGGGTTTCTTTACCGTATGACGAGATTCCGAAGTAATCCAGTTCGCACGGTATGGTCAGATTACGCATCAGGTCCGCTGCGAACACGACCGCAC
>CBDUUJ010000359.1:0-3618 GCA_965370205.1 uncultured bacterium | reverse complement strand
CAAACCGCATCTGATAAATCTTGTCGCGATTATCGCCAATGCATTCAGGAATTTCTTTCATAACGATCAGGTCGCGGATTTCCTGAACAACAATCTCAATATCATTTATTCATGGCTGATAATGGCCACGATCGTGTTATTTTTTACATGGGTCGCACGGAACATGAAAAAGGTTCCGGAAGGGTGGCAGAATTTCACTGAGCTTATTTTCAGAACTCTGGATGGCTTTGTTACGGATGTCCTGGGTCCCGGCGGACGGACCTATGTGCCGCTCATCGGGTCATTGTTTATTTATATCCTTGTTATGAACCTGTGCGGAGTGATCCCGGTTCTCGGACATTCGCCATCGAGCAGCCTGAACGTAACACTGTCGCTTGCGCTCATAGTATTTTTCACGGTTCAGGTTCATGCGATAAGGTCCCTTGGAATTACTGGATTTATCAAGCATTACGCCGGGATATCGGACAAGCCGCACTGGATAGAATTCATTCTCGCCCCCCTGATGCTGGCGCTTCATATCATTGGAGAGCTGGCGAAGCCGGTCAGCCTGTCGCTGCGGCTTTTTGGAAATATCACCGGAGAGGATGTCCTCCTGGCGGTGTTTGTAGGTCTATTGGCGATGTATTTCATCCCGACGCATTTGATGGTTTACCCGATTTTATTTCTCGGGAGTTTTATCCAGGCGCTTGTTTTTTCACTTCTGGCAACGGTGTATATCCTGTTGATGAGCCCTCACACGGAGGAGCATTAGAAAATTCGCCGGAAGAAATCCGGCATGTATCTCGAATAAAGAAAGATAACCATTAAGGAGGAAATATCGAATGAATCTCAGTTTCGGATTAGGTTTCGCTCTACCATTAGCGCTCGGGATCGCGGCTCTCGGCGGGGGTATCGGACTGGGCAAAGCTGTGGAGGCAGCGATGAATGCCATCGGACGGCAGCCGGAAGCGGCCGGAAAGCTGTTCCTTCCGTTTGTAATCGGATGCGCTCTTATCGAAGCTCTCACTATCTATGCTCTTGTCCTGTGGTTTACGGGCCAGGAAGCCATCATGGCCACAATTGAGGCAGCCAAGGCTGTCGGCGGAGGTTGAAGCCGGATGACCTCATTGAGTAACCATTACATCGGAGGACGATGCTGATGCAGGCAATACTTGATTCCCTTGGAATTGAATGGCATCAGGTTGTAACCAACATTATCGGCTTCGGTATATTCCTGTGGCTGATGGCGAAGTTCGCCTGGAAACCGATACTGGAATTCATGGACCAGCGCCGCGATGAGATCGCCGGTAACTATCGGGATATCGAGAAGGAAAAGGTCGAGCTGGATAAGTTGAAACTGGAATACCAGGATCACCTCGACAGGATCGATGAGGAGAAATCCCTGCGCATCCAGGAGGGCATCAGGCAGGGTCAGGATGCCGCGAGGCATATAGAGGATGAAGCCAGGGCGAAAGCTCAGGCCATCCTTGAAAAGTCCAGGTCGGATACCGAACGGGTACTGGAGAATGCAAAGCTCGAGCTGAAGGATTACGTGATCGAAATCGGAGTCGAGGCGGGTCGCAAGGCTGCGATGGAGCAGCTCGACGAGCCGACGCATCGGAAACTGGTTGAGGCGTTTGTGGAGGAGCTTACGAATGTTCGCTAATATCGTGGCACAGAGATATGCCCAGGCGATGCTGCAAAGCTGCCCCGATCTCGCCACTATCGAGCTGGTTGACGACGAGCTTACACTCCTGCAGGCAGTTTATGAAAGATCGCCTGAAACGCAGGGGTTCCTCCTGAACCCGAAAATACCGCCATCCGTAAAAATCAGTATTCTAAAAAGCGCGCTTGCAGACAAACTTTCACCTGTTGTAATAAACCTTCTCGTCCTGCTGATCGAAAAACGCAGGCAGGAGCTCATTCCTGAAATAGCAATACGGTATAACGGACTCACCAATCGTGTCCGTGGAGTCGAAAATGCCGAGATCACTATTGCTCAACCGATATCGCCCGAGCTTGAGAAGCGGCTTCAGGACGCAGTTCAGCGTTTCTCAACGAGGGATATTGAGGTTTCGATCACAATCGATCCGTCAATTATCGGCGGTGTTAAGATCAGGCTTGGAGACAGGATCGTGGACGGCACCCTTGGGAGCAGGTTCGACGAGATCAGACGTGTAATGCTGGCTGCGCGTGTACAAAGTGCGGTCCCGGATTAGGGTTAGAAATAACGTAAATGACGGTGAATATCGCTTATGAATCGCATTATTTATTTCATACCAATTTTACTTGTTGTGCTTTTCGGCACTGCATTCGGAGATGAGAAAATCGACCTGATCGGCGGTTCCGATAATGAACCCGATCCGACCGAATCCGAATATATCCTGAGCGCATCATGGAATTGCGTCGACCCGTTCGGGGAATTCGACTCATCGCTTGGAGCCGCAGCGGCACTGAATCGTGCCCTCGGCCTTTTCTTCTCCGGTCACGCATCCCCCGCTCAGATCGAGATAGAACGCCAGATGGCTGAAGGCTACTCATGGAACTGGATCCATCTTGCACCTTTCGCTACCGAGGTTCTAATGACACTCCAGGAGGATTTCGAGGAGACGTTTCCGGAGCCTGTGGAATTGAAACCGTTCGATCTGGCTCCCAGCAGACAGCCGGTTGTCATGCCCGAAAATCCGCATCTTGTCGCTGTGCGGTATGATGAAGAGGAATACCTTGAGCGACTGCTTCAACGGCTGTACTTCAAGCTGATACAGGGTCCGGTCCTGATGACCGTACCTTACCAGGGCAATGCGCCGTCCGTACCGGAAGAATATCGTGACTGGAATAATTTCAGCTATGCGAGCTTATCAAATACGATGGACTGGGACGATACCCGGCTGGTCTGGGTCGACTGGTCTCTCACCCAGACCGTTGTTCTCAAATACGAGGATGGGCTGATCGCATGCTATGACTCGGGTGTGAAATATTACATCGACCATACCGCCGCGGTTGCTACCGCCGGAGCTATGTTCGCGCATCCCGACCTGATCGGCATGTCCCGGGATATGGCATTGAATTACGTACTGACATCTGCAGATTGACAGATTGAAAATAGAAACATACTTCAAAATCATGGAAGGACCTGATCTATCGTGACCTCATCTCTTAAGCCCGAAGAAGTTGCATCAGTAATACAAGCCCAGCTTCAAAGCTTCACTCAGCCGTTAAAAATGGAGAGTGAGGGAACCATTCTGCAAATCGGCGACGGAATCGCGCGGATTTACGGACTCCAGCAGGCGATGATGGGCGAACTTCTCGAATTCCCGCCACTCCCGACCGGTGAAGATGTATTTGGAATCGTTCTCAATCTGGAAGAGGACAACGTGGCCGCCGCGCTGCTTTCCCCCAGTACTCACATCAAGGAGGGCGACTCGGTCAAGCGCACCGGCCGGATCGCCGAGGTTCCTGTGGGCACAGCGGTAATCGGACGGGTTGTGAACTCAGTCGGCCAGCCTCTCGACGGAAAAGGTCCGATAGCATTCAGCGACACCAAACCGATAGAGAGGATCGCTCCCGGCGTGGTTAAAAGGCAGCCAGTGAATGAACCGCTGCAGACCGGACTGAAAGCCATCGACAGCATGATCCCGA
>CBDUUJ010000358.1:0-3622 GCA_965370205.1 uncultured bacterium | reverse complement strand
GTTCTGAGGTCGACCATCCAAATTGCAGGTATTTTCCCGATTTAGAAACTGATACGAATGCGGAAGTCATCATCCCTGTAGTATGCGTCGAATGAGCTGCCCCAATAGTGCCTGCGACCGTCATAATACCCGTCCCAGAAATAACTTCCCGACCAGCCGTCGCGATATCTGTACCGATAATCGCACCAGTCACGGTCCCGCCAGTAGCGGTCGTAATACCGGCTGTAATCATCATAATAATATGGATCGGAATACCTGACGTTACGGTTTCTGTTGTCGTAATATCTTGGAGTGCGATATCCACCGTACCAGTATCCGTCATCGAGGATATAGACAGGGGGGGCGTAGATGTAAATTCCGCCGCCATCCCTGTTGGAACGATAGTAATCGTTATCGCGATACCTCTGCCCCTCACGGTAATCGCCCTGACGGTTCCGCTCGTTCAGAGGATTGTAACCGGAGGTGCCATGATGGAAACCATCGCCGCCGCCCCAGTTCGGATGATTTGATATGTCATCACCCCATGCCTGGCGGAAGGAATCTTCCTCGAAAAAATCAGAATCATCATCGATCCGGGAGAGGAGATAGTCGATGATGCCCTGATCGACGCCGTAATCGACAAGGTAGTAGATGGTTTCAGTGTCCAGGGGATCATCGAACCCGGTCACCTCAATTACCTCGATAATGATCTCCGATGGGACACCTGCTTCATGCATCGAAATAATCTCGTCGGAAGTGGCGGCGAATGCAGGAGAAACCGGAATCAGGACCATTAACAGGGCAATGGCGATACAGAACTGTTCGACCTTCATGAAAATCACCCTCCATATATTGCTATTGCGTCAGAATTTCTCAGTTATTTATGGTCGCTATTTCACTGCGAAACGCCTGATCTGTTTGGTAATCTTGCCCGGTATGGATTTGACCTCAAATTGCACTTCGATATAATTGACATTATTTTCCGGATCGCAGCCTATGCTTATCACGGTTCCGCGCATTTCAATCAGATTTCTGGCGTCATACCAGTTGCGCACGGATTTGAAGATAACCTCATCTCCTATTACGAAACTTGAAAGAGTCGATCGGTTCGAGTAGATCCTGGGTTTGCGACGTTTTGCGCTCGTCGGCTTCTTCTGTGATTTGGTTTTTTTTCCGGTCCTTGTCGTTTTTTTCTTCTTTGTGGCGGCTTTTGTCGCGGACTTTTTTACTGTGGATCGCCTGGCCGCGGTTTTTTTCTTTGCAGTTTTCTTCTTTACGACTTTCTTTGTGGCAGCTTTCTTTACTACTTTCTTCTTCACAACTTTCTTCTTTGCAGCTTTTTTTACAACTTTTTTCTTTACAGATTTCTTTACAGCCTTTTTCTTGCCGGCTTTTGATGTGGATTTCTTTGCTTTCGGCTTTGGCTTCGGCTTTGTTTTCCGGGTTTTAGGTGCAACCCTTTTTGCTTTGGACTTACCGGTTGCGGCTTTCCTCTTGCTTTTTAACGCCGTCTTAGCCTTTTTTTTCGCAAAATTCTTCATGAGTCGGGCACTCAGCCCGATAAATGCCATCAGCATATCGCCGGGTGTACGCTCTGTTTTGGGTTCTGTTTCCCTGTTCCCAAAGAGACTATGGAAACGAAAGATTAAACTGTTCATGGTCCGCTCCTGAGCGGTAAATTTTTTTCTAACTGTTTTATATGATCAAAATCGTAATTATTTCCGGCTGTAATGTAAGACAATTCTTCTGACCGCTCGGATTACATCATCAACATCCCTGTCGGAAAGATATGGTGTAAGCGGCAGTGAAAAGACATTCATTCCGATCCTGCCTGCGACTGGAAGATCGGTCTCGGGGATCCTGTATTTCTCGCGGTAGTAAGTAAAGAAGTGAACGGGTGTGTAGTGGATTCCGCTACCGATATTCTCTTTTGACAGGGCTTCTATCATCTTGTCTCTGTCAATTCCCGCCTTTTTGGGGTCAAGAAGGCATACAAACAGATGTCTCGCGTGACGTGATCCGGATTCCGGTTCAGCGGGGAGGGTCAATCCCGGCAAATCCGCGAGTTCATCCATGTATTTAGCCCATATCGCTTCACGCCTCTCAAGCCTCTTTTCGACCAGTTTGAGACCTTCCACACCCAGAGCGGCGATTATATCCGGCATGTTGAACTTGTAACCTGGCTCTTTCAGATCGTAACCCGCCCTGGCGCCATCTGAAAAACGATCGTATGCGCTCTTGTCCAGACCATGCAGCGCAAGTGTTCTCAATCGATTCGCCCATTCCTCATTGTCGGTAACCACCATGCCGCCTTCGCCGGTGGTGATATTTTTAGTTGCGTAGAAGCTGTAGCAGGCCAGGTCGCCATATGTGGCTATGTTCCTGGTCATCCATTCGCCTTCTATCGCGTGAGCGCAGTCCTGGACGATCCTGATACCATTCTCCGAGGCGATCTTACACAGCGTATCCATATTGCAAGGTCTTCCATAAAGATGAACCGGAATAACGGCTATTGTTGCTTTGGTAATTTTCTTTCTTATCTGCTCCGGGTCTATGCACCAGGTTACAGGATCGATATCCGCAAAGACCGGTTTCGCTCCCAGATGCTCGATAACGTTAACCGAGGCGGCAAAAGTCAGGGGAGTGGTTATAACCTCATCGCCGGGACCGGCATTCAGTAGTTTCAGGGAAAGAAAAAGTCCTGCCGTGCAGGAGTTCAAAGCTACTGCATGCCTGGAGCCGGTGTACAAACAGAAGTTATTCTCAAACTCCCTTGTTCTGCCTGCAGTTGTAAGCCATCCTGAGCGAAGAGCATCGACAACCGCCCCAATTTCATTATCGGATAGCTTGGGTTTGGAGAAGGAAAGATAATCTCCCCGCACTGGCTCGCCCCCGGCCAAAGCAGGAAGTTCGACCCGTGGCTGCGAAGTAAGCATCGGAAAGATTATACATCAACATGAAGTGTTTTTCAGTACAAATCAACAATTGAGTAGTATTTTATCAGTAAAAATTTGATAAATACGCAATTGCGGAGTGCAGCTAATAAGGCTATACTTATACTAATGGCAGTTATTAAGACTTAATTTATACAACCCTCAACCTGGCTGATTACCGCCCCAATGTCCAGTTTTCTCATGCAATCCTGATGCCAGCATCTTTTCCTGTAACATTTTGCACAGTCCAGTTCTTTCTGTATGGGTCCAATTTCCCCAAGCCAGGGACCGCATCTCTCCGGGTCCGTAGGGCCAAATATCGCGATAACCTTCGTTTTAACCGCATGAGCCATGTGCATCGGTCCGCTGTCGTTGGTTATCAGCAACGCACACATGGAGAGAAGCGCCGCGAGTTCCTTAAGCGACGTTTCGCCTGTAAGATCGAGGGGAACTGTTTTCATATGCTTTACTACACCCTCGGAAATCCCCTTTTCCTTCGGACTTCCAATCAGGACCGGAAGATATCCCATTGCCGATATTTTATCGGCAATCTCCGCGAATCCCTCAACGGTCCAGCGCTTTGACGGCCAGGCGGCGTTTGGATTGATCGCAATCAGAGGAGTTCCCCGGACCCTGTCCCGCAATTTACTTCCGATGCTCTCCACGGCATCCGGATCAAGCTCGATGTGGGTCGGGATGGTGTAATCGAC
>CBDUUJ010000357.1:0-3636 GCA_965370205.1 uncultured bacterium | reverse complement strand
AAGGTCCGGAACCTTACCCACCAGATGGCTCTATTTTAACCGGACAGTAGTGGTTATTTTTCAATTCTGCAGGCAGCCTGGGACTATTGAAAGTATGTAAAAATAATCCGGTACCCCACCCTTTAGGGTGGGCGATCCCGGAAACTATGCGTCTTCCACCCACCCTAAAGGGTGGGGTACCGGAGTTTTTTCAACAGTCCCAGGCTGCTGCAAACTGGCAGTCTGCGCTACGAGAATAAATACTTATTTTGTGGAATTGGTTTTATAGCTTAAAACACATTTTGTGCGATTATTTGCACTTATCTAAATGAAGCATCGACTCTATATTCGATAAAGCTGGAAATTCCAATTAACTACCTACTCTACGGAAAAACTTCTGATCTCGCTATAGGACAGTTTCGCAAGCTTCTCCTGATCCTTCGCGGTTAATTCCCATCCGAGAGTCGTTCCCGCTATCGCCCACGTGTAGGTGACATCAGGATTGAGGATATCGTAATACGGCTGCGTCAACTGAAAATAAAACGCGTCGCTGTTCAGAGGCATATAAAACGGCTGATCGTCGGGAAGAATTCCGGTCAGTCTCGCAATATAATTAATCGCACCCGGAACGGTATCCCAGCTAAACAATTCGTTGACCTCAACAACCGCGCCGTCATCGGGTCCGATTAAATTTGGAGCCACATGCTTATCGATTGTCCATTTAGCGCTCCAGTATTTTTTGCCCGAAATCTCCGATGCCACCGCCCATTCCCAGACACCATCATGCGCGAGCAGCTCGACAAATGTCGGCGGCAGATACAGCGATGTTTTAATGCCGAAAGGTAAGCCACCGTCGGGAAAGACCGGCCAGTGCTCGCCATCGACCCAAACGTCCAGCCAGTAGCCGTCCGGATCGGGTCCGGTCGCTTCTTTCTCCCAGCTGAAATGCAGGGCGTCGCCCAGTTGATATTGAGTACCGTCGGATGGGGTAAGCAAAGTCGGTTCGTATGGAAGCTCAATGATTGTCACAATAACATCGGCAGTGGTAAAACTCACTTCTTCTCCATCATATGTAAACTCCACGTTCAGGGATAATGCGGTATCGTCGACTCCCACAGCCTGGAGATCCCACTCCTGATGGACATACTCTCCTGATGATATATCTCCCTTGGATGCAGGATTATCCCCGGCAACAAGCGATACTTTTTCCGTTTCGTAATTAATACTGAGTGAAAGATCCGCATATGTTTGTGTGGAGTGATTGCAGTATTCGACATTGCCATCGAATATCTCATTCTCATCCACTTCATCCGGGCAGATAAGCGGTATTGACGGCCCGATATTCAGCGTTGCGCCCCATGCGCTTTCATATGTGTCTCCGGACGCCGATCCTGACACATCAACGGAGACCGTTTCCTCTCCATAAGTTGTCACGAGGACATGCAAAGTTGCCGTTCCGATTTGCCCGGGATCGAGGGTACCGATATTTTGAGGATCGTCGCCTTTGATAATCTCCCATCCCGGCGGCAGGTTCAGATCGACTGTTACATCCTCGATCTGGATTTCGGTGATATTTTCAGCGCTGGCGTTGATTTCAATAACATCATACTGGTGGATTTCCGGGGGTACATTGATTGACATTAAAAACGCCTGTCGGGTCATCTCTGTATTGGCGGAAATGGCATACTGTTCATAAGAAATCCCGTCGGCAAGATTGGTCGCTGTCGCGACGATCATGACATCCTTACCAACGTCATCTTCATCAAACTGGAAATACTCCTTGTTCTCATACTCTTTTGTGGTCTCGTAGAGCTTTTCACCGGTATTTTTATCAAAAGCGATCAAATCGAGATTGCTGATCTTCCAGTTGAATTCATTATCATGCCTGTTGTAGACAAGCACGACCCGGTCGCCCTCCTGGACATTATCAATTCGATACAACTCAGCGTCCCCGTTGAAATCAAGCGTGCCGGAGAATGTATCCGCAATGTGTGAGTATGCTTCCCAGGCGTCGGCAAGACCGAATCCTGTGTAGTAATCCGGACCGTCTGACGATGGACCCACCCCAGTGCCCCAATCCTCCGCCGTCGCGAATGTCAACGCCCTGATTTCCTTTGAGTCGGTGATCCCGGCGCTCATTAGTGCCGCTACCATACCTGCATAGTGCGGCGCCGCGACCGATGTGCCGGTAAACCAGTAAAAGTTGTCATCGTTACCCGGTGCTCCCACGTGCGCATAGGCCGCGAGATCCGGTTTCAGCCTTTCTTCGGAAGAGTAAGGACCATAAACCGGTCCATGTTTACCGCCTGTGTAATAGGGATCATCAGTTCTTATACCGGTCTCATTATGACGGACTCCGGCAACCGAAACACCGTTATAGCAGGTTTGAGGTTTATCGAAAATTATATTGCCGGAGCAGCCCTGACCTATGTTCCCGGCAGCCACTGCCCAGACGACATCATACAGGTCAATCGCGACATCCACGTAAGATGGTATGTAATGAACGCCGTTCTGTTGATCGCAACCGAAACCCCATACCATACTGAGGTTAATCACTTCAGCGTCGTTATATCCGCCACCACCCAGAGCCGCCCACTTATAGGCTCCCATAACCGTGTAACCGAAGAAGGACGCCACATCGCATTGCTTGCCATTGTAATATGTATCAATTCCGTATGACATTCCCTTTAATGTGGAGTGCCGGCTTGTAATTACTCCCGCAGTCATCGACCCATGGCCGTATGGAAATGCCGGCCAGTCATCATCAGGTGTGCAGTCCGATGTGCCCAAAGGGAAAATCTCGGACTCGAAATTCACTCCGTTAAATGCCTCATGACCCATGTAAACTCCCGAATCGATTCCGAGAACAGCTATCCCCTCGCCGTGATATCCCTCGTTCCATAGAACATTCGGATACGTGCCCGATCTCAACTTGAGCGATTGGGCGCTTGTGTTTATTACGGGAATCGCGGTTGCAGTATCTTCTATTGCTTCCAGAACCCCCGGAAGATTTCCGATCTCCTCAACATGATCGCGCGTTGTCTTGACAACAAGCGAGTTCAGAATCAGGTCCTTCAATTTAACTTCTGTATCAGGAATCACTTCAATTTTTTGTGCAAGCTCCTCCTGCATATCATCGAGCGCGTTGTGAAGAAGCGAGTTGATATAACCCGCGCGTGCTTCCCTTAAATCCAGTATTTGACTGACAATCGGCGAAACAAGCGATTTAACAGTCGCCGATGTCTCAAATCCCCTGTTGTTCCTGTATATCTCCTTAATCTGATCTGAAAGCTCCCCTATCTGCGGATACGCCGCCCAGCCCTGTTCCCGCACTCTTGTGTAAAGATTATCGGGAGTATCGGAAAGCATGACGATCAGATTTACAGATTCCTTTTTCGGAGCGATGTATTCATCATGAACCGGAACCAGTGTCCTGAAAAATGATGTCGGTTGTGTGCCGTCTTCAATCGGATTCGACTCGACTGCTATCAGCAACTGCTCGAATGGTCCGGTTGGAACGACATCATCTATCGTGAAAATCAGACGGGTTGAATATTCATCCGTGCAGCAGTGTCTTACAGCGTTGCTTATCTTATCCCCTGAAAATTCAACTAATCCACCGGGGATCATTCCCGACGGTGACTCAACGATAATCTT
>CBDUUJ010000356.1:0-3658 GCA_965370205.1 uncultured bacterium | reverse complement strand
AACAGCATGTCGCCGTTCCCAAGGACCCGTTCGGCTCCCTTCCTGTCGATAATGGTCCGTGAGTCGATCTGGGAGGCCACGTTCAGGGCGATTCGTGCGGGGATGTTCGCTTTGATATTACCGGTGATAATTTTTACGCTCGGGCGCTGGGTGGCGAGAACCAGATGAATGCCGACCGCTCGTGCGAGCTGGGTCAGGGAGGTGATGCAGGCTTCGATCTCATAGCCTTCCTGTGCCATGAGGTCGGACAATTCATCGATGACAATGACGATGAAAGGTAAGCGCTGGTCGGCGGGAACTTCGCGGTTGAACGACTGGATATCCCTGGCCTGTGCCTTTTTCAGCTTGCGGTATCGTCCGCGCATTTCCTGAACCGCCCATCTGAGGGAATTGACCGCGTCATCAACTTCATTGACCACGGGAGTAAGAAGATGGGGAAGGCCCTCATATACGCCGAACTCCACCATCTTTGTATCGATGAGAATAAGGCGGAAATAGTCGGGCGTCAGGCGGAAGAGAAGGCTCATAATGATGGAGTGAAGGCAGACCGATTTTCCGCTGCCGGTCTGTCCGGCGACAAGGAGATGAGGCATTTTACTGAGGTCGGCGAGGACCGGCTGGTTGTAGAGGTCTTTCGCGATCGCTATTGTAAGCGGCGCTCCGGATTTTTTCCATGCGGGGGATTTGAGGATTTCCCTGAGCCGTACCATATTTACACTGCTGTTCGGGAACTCGATTCCAACAGCGGTCTTGCCGGGAATGGGCGCCTCGACCCTCACCTGTTTGGCGGCGAGCGCGTAGGCGATGTCCTTCTCCATGCCCTCCACCTGTTTGACACGGATGCCTTTGCCAAGGACGACCTCAACCCTGGTGACTGCGGGTCCGGAGATGATGTCGCTCACCTCGCAGGGTATGCCGAAAGTATCGAGGGTTTTGACGATGCGTTCGGCGGCAGTCTCGCGATAAGCGTCATCCACGACAGGATCGGACGGCGGTTCGAGAAGTTTCAGGGAAGGCAGTTTGTAACTCGCGGACGGTTTAGGGGTTTCAAGTTCAAGATCGAGCTGGCATCCGGGAGCGACGGCTGGTTCCGGGGCGGGAGCTGGTTTCTCTTCGGCGGCAGGCTCATCAACGAAATATTCCCGTTCGATGGATAGTTCTTCGTCCTCGTCCGGGTCTTCCGACGTGGCCTTTGATGAGCGGACCATGAGTCGTTTGGAAATATTTATCATGGAAATCCAGATTGAGCGGAGAACTGCTTTCGGGCTGAGTTTGAGGATGACGAAAGTCAGGACAATGAGAAGGAATATGGCGACGGCGAGGGCGGCTTCACCGACGAGAAGCCTCAGCAATCTCCCGAACCAGAGGCCGATCCATCCGGCGGCCTCGCGGGCTTTGACATCCCAGTAATATATGCGCAGGTGCATGCCGTTTTCCCACGCGGCGAGGAGGAGAGGTATTCCCCAGAACGCCAGTTTTGTAACCTGTCCTCCAAGCGGCCATTTTCCTCCTGCAAGGAGATGGACAGTCGCGATAATCAGAGTGCAGGCGACGAACCACGCCCCCACGGTTCCGAGGAGAGGCATTATCAGGAAGATAAGGAATTTCCCGACAGGTCCTCCATATCCGCTCAGGCCGAGGATGTAGATGATGGTCAGCCCGAGGAGAAGAACACCAGCCCATGTCTCGAAAGCGATGAATTTTTTAATCTGATCGAGGAGTGCGGTTCCTGTTTTAGTTTTCTTTTCAGATTTTGATTGCGGCATGCAACACCTGCGCCGGGTTGCAGATCGGCGCATTAATAAGATCAAAACGATATTGGTGTTTCTGAACCGGATTTAATGTCGGGGTGAATTAGGGGGAGTCACCATAAGATCAGGCACCCATAAGCTCCGCTGACGCTCCGCGTATTGCCGGTGTCACTGTTTTTTTATCGAGGATTCAGTTTTTTTTTAAACTTTGGTAAAATTAAATTGTCTGAAAGGATAATATATCAGACAGGGTTTTATTAACACCTGTTTGTATCAAGGATTCCAATTATGATTAAGCGCTATTCAATCATCGTACTGGCTGGCATGGCATTATTTATGTTTCTTACGGTACCCGCTTCCGCTCAGCAGCAGAGCTGGGCTTTCGGCGGCGGATACTGGTCGCTTCCGAACGTTGACTCCCATGAAGGCGCGATAGACACGTCCGGTTTTTACGCGTCCGGAGTCATGCGGTCCGTGAATTATATCCTGGAGTTTGACTACTCCATAGGTGATACCAAATTCTACGCACTGGCCGCGGACTATATCTATCCCCTGGGTGCATCGGACAATTATTTCGGAACGAACAGCTTTATCGGTGCGGGGTATACGTATTTCTCCGCCGATGAACTGGAGAACGAATCGGGACTTAATGTCATGCTGGGAGCCAATTTTGGTGACGCGCTCACAGGTTCAGCCAGGTACGATTGGCTTGGGTCAGACCAGGAACTTCTGACGTTCGGTGTGACCTATTCATTCTAACCGGCTGGTTGTTATGGGCTTGACAAAAGCAATCAAATTATTGCGTGTGATTTTCTCTGTTGTTTTCGTGACAGCAGCGATGTTTCCCGCGCCGGTCATGGCGCAGGACCTCGGTATGCTGCCGTCGGATTTCGGACGTTTCTCGGTCGGCGCCGGATTGTACCAGGCTCCCGATGAGGCCATAAGCGACAGCGGTGTCTACAGTTTTGTGCGGTACGAAATTTCATCGTTTGAGTTTGAGATTGATTACGGTGTATCAGATCAGAGTTTTTTCCTTGGAGCCGCCGATTACATTTATCACGTGCCGACGGCATCGGGAATAACCCAGACTGAGGTCGCGATCGGTGCCGGCGTTACATTCGTGAATAACGACCCGTCTATTGATGATTCCAAATTCGGAATGAATGTTCTGGGCCAGGTGAGATTTATGGACTCGTTTGCGGTTCAGGTGCGCCGCGATTTTCTTGGCGACAATGCGAATTTATGGACATTTGGATTGAGCTATTCGTTCTTTTGAGAGGGCAACGAGGGATACTTGAAAATATATATTTAAACTGTAATTTCCACCCACCCTCATCCTCCTCCCGACGACCCGTCAAAACTGGCGGGTCGTCGACTTTTTAGAGGGCGCTTCTCCTGAATGCATCGATCTTCATCACCTGCTATACTTCCCTCGTTGAGAGTGAGGAGTGAGAGATGAGATCGAGATTAATCCACAGGACGATCAGCCTGCTGTCCGCATTGATTGTGATATCCCTCTGCGTTGCCGGACCGGTTCGCGCGGAGGATATGCCGGAACAGGCAGAAACGGCGGGTTTTGAAAGACCTGCATTTACCCCTGTTGAATCAATAAGCAGAGTGGCATTTTTACGGGAATCCGGGGATTTTCCCGACGTATTCACACTGGAAACCGCTGTCGAGTGGGCGCTTGAGCATAACAGGGAGATCGAGCGTTTGAGGCTTGAGGTTGAAGCCGCCGAGGCAGCGGAGCATGGAAGCCGTCTTCTGTATATGCCGATATTGGATCTGGGAGGTCGGTCGATGAGCATGGGGCCGGCAAGCTCCATGGAGATACCCGGTCCGGGCGATCAGCCGATTGTGATGGAGACGAGCACGACGGATATCACGAACACTCTGTCCCTGACACT
>CBDUUJ010000355.1:0-3661 GCA_965370205.1 uncultured bacterium | reverse complement strand
GCGGACGATACCGCAGATAACGGGACACCACCACCGGCTGCAAATGGTGACACCGACGGAACCCCGGCTCCTGATGAAAACGGAAGTGTCGATGAGCCTGCGGCAGATGAACCTGAGGGGCTTTTTGATTCCTATTCAAAGCCGGACGACTGGCCGACCGATGTTCCCCTTATGCGTGGTTTTACAGTCTATGAGTACGAAAACGCAGAGGCCGGTATGCATGCGTTCGCCAAAGGGGAAGAGGCGATCGACTGGGTCTCGAATTTTTATCACAATATGTTTATCGCTGAGAACACTACGTTTGACTGGGTACAGGATCCTGATAACGAAACCGTCGAAGAAGGCGACGAGCATGTGTTTTATTGCGTGAAAGAAGGATGGGCTCTGGCAATTCAGATTATCAAACTGGATGAAAATAGCTCCAGTCTCGATCTGACTCTTACGCCGACTGAATAAATGCATCGGATGGTGCGGGAAGTATTGAGCATGCCGGGCTTGCGTAATCGTTATTTTTCCTTATAATAGTTGCCTGTTTCAACCATTTCAGGCTGAATGGAGGGCTTGTCATGTATCTGTTCACCGGCGGAACGGTTTACCTTGAGGATGGCTTTCATACCGGATTCGATGTTCTCACAAAAGGGAAGAAAATCGAGAGGGTCGGGAGTAATCTCAGCGCGCCGAAAGGTGCGCAGGTTGTCAAAATAAAACGTGGACACTACCTCGTGCCCGGACTGATCGACGCGCACTGCCATATCGGGCTTTTCGAGGACGGTGTCGGGGCGATCGGTGTCCAGGCAAACGAGTACGGCGATCACAACACCGCCTATGTGCGCGCGATGGATGCGATCTTCCCGAAGGATATCGCGTTTGAGGACGCCCGTCGCGGCGGGGTGATCGCGGTCGGCGCGTTCCCCGGATCGGCGAACCTTTTCGGTGGTGTCTGCTCCGTGATTCGATGTTACGGCGAGACACTCGAGGAGATGCTGATTGACGGATACCATGGAATGAAAATGGCGCTTGGCGAGAATCCGTTCAGAGTGGGGCAGTCGCTCAATAAGCCTCCTCACACCAGAATGGCGAACGCCGGACTCATCCGGAAGCAGCTCATCGAAGTCCAGAACTACATGAAAAAACGCGATGATGCCCTGAAGCCGAAAAAGAAATCATCAAAGAGTAAGAAGAAAGCAGAACCGAAATTGTTCGACCGTGATCTCGGCAAGGAACATCTCGCGATGCTTCTTGAGAAGAAATATCCGGCACGATGGCATGTGCATCGACGGGATGATATAGAAACAGCGATCCGTCTCGCGGAGGAGTTCAATTTCGATATCGTGCTTGAGCACTGCACCGAGGGATGGCTGATTCCGGAATTTATCGCGAAACGCAAACTGACTGCGGTTATCGGGCCGATGGACACAGCGAGAGTAAAACTTGAGCTTAAGAATCGCGATGAGAGAGCGCCGCATATTCTTCATGAGGCGGGGGTTAATGTGTGCCTGATGACCGATCATCCGGTGATGCCGATTCATCATCTGCGACTCTGCGGCGCGATGTCGGTTCGAGGCGGCTGCACTGACGAGCAGGCCATGAAAATGATGACGAGCAATCCGGCGAAGCTTCTGAATATCGATAAGGATTACGGAGCTATAAAAAAGGGCAGGCTGGCGTGTGTTGCGATTTACTCCGGGCATCCGCTGGACATGCGGACGAAGGTCGAGCATGTCTGGATCGAGGGCGAGCAGTACTGCTGATCCGGGTTGCAAACAAGTTAATAGTTCAGTTTGATAAGTCCATGATCTCTGCGCAGATTATGTATTCAACGATATAAGGTGTGTTATAATAAACAGACACCGAACCAGGTTTATTTCATGATCGATTGAATCCGACGTGAAATCCATGGATGCAGGGAAAAAATAAAGGAGGCAAGATTATGTTTCGATGGACAGTGCTCTTCGTAGCACTACTAATTATTTCAATCTCCGTTATTGGCTGCTCCGGTGAAAATGGAGCTCCGGTAACACCTGCGAATTCTGAAATGACCGGCTTGACCGATCATGCAGGACAAACCCACTTGTGGGGTTACTACGATATCTTTATCGATATCGAAAATCAGACTGCCGTCGCGGTTCTCAACCGTCAGGCGATGTTCACCGCGAATGTCGTGAATTTTGTCAATGGCTCAGCGGACAATCTCGCATTCGACATCCACGGGACACCGGTGGGGACGGGTTATATCGATGTCGATATCGATGTATCGATTACCCATCCTTTCCCCGGTATGCCCGAATACGATGGATATGATGTACGCGGGGTTTTCATGGGCGCAGGTTCCGGTACGATGGACTATGGCACAGATTTGACTTATCCGGAATATGGTATGGATCAGGTGATGTATGATTACAACGACAAGGTTACGCTGCCATATACAGATCCCTATGGCGACAACCTGGTCGGCATGCCCGATGGCTACACGAGATGGCATAATGCTGATGAATTTCCGGTTTCGGGTATTTTTGGATATACAGAGGGAATTCTCGCGACACCCGGCTATACGGATCAACTGGATTCCAATTTGAACGCATACAAATATTTTGCCAATGGCCTCGATGCCGATGAGAATCTCTGGGAATTCCTGACTAACACTACGAACAGGGGCAGATTCTCCACCGGTTCAACGGTCGCCAGAAATTATTATCTTCGTTTCCCGATGGCGGAAGAGGTCAGTTTCGGCTATGCAATTATCGCCAACTGGGAGGGTGAGGAAATTCATCCGTCGAACGCGGTTGAGGCGGTAGCGTGCGATGTTACGGACAACAGCAGCGTCTTTTATGTCGATGGATCGAATAATGGCGGCAACCTTATTCTCAATATCAGCATTTTTAACTGGGAAAACCAGCCAACTGGAATTAAAATCCAGTCAACGGTTCTCAACTCGATATATACTTTTAATGCTACAGATATGTTGCCTGTCGGTGGTGGGGATAATTATGCAACGTATCACGTTGAGATTCCGGCAGATGCGGTCGGTGGTGTTGACGGCAACGAATACTGGATTATTGCCGAGTACCCTGGAAATACCTACTTATGCGATATTGCTCCGCCGGGCAGTGCTCCATCCGATACCCTTGCAGCGTTTTTCCGCTATGACCTTGATGTATCGAGTGGAGGCAATCTGGCTCCTGTCTGTGATTTCTCAATTGATCCTCCATCGCCGATCACTGGATATCCGCAGGTTGAGGTTACCTGTGATACATCCGGATGTTCCGATCCAGACGGGGATACACTCACATATGAGTGGGATTTCGATGGTGACGGCAGCTACAGCGAAAGCCCGGATGATGACTACACCGGCGATCCGGATAATCCGACTCACACATACACTGCAAATTATGACGGACAGATATGTCTTGAATTGAGCGATGGTGAACTGGAAACCGAATGCTGCGTCGATGTTGAAATAACGATTAGCGATACAAGTTTATACCTTTATGACGGGATGATCGATGACGGCGGGATGGAGAGGATCGCCGGCGGACTCAATGGCTGGGCATATCATAGCGGTCAACATGTCTGGGATGAAAGTAACGATCCATGGGGTTATCCGGATGACCATTGCACTGTTCTGGCTACACCTGAGATTGATATCCCCGACTCATCCGCT
>CBDUUJ010000354.1:0-3666 GCA_965370205.1 uncultured bacterium | reverse complement strand
TGGAATCGAGCCATATCTGTTGGGCTGCATGCCCATATTTATTCCATTGACAGGCGCACCGAACATACCGGGAGGCGTTGCACTATAGCCGCCACCGCCGCCGAAGCCGCCGCTACCGCCACTGCCGCCACCGCCGCTTCCACCATATCCGCCGCCGCCATCATATGTCCACATGCCGTATCCGGATGTGGTTGGCAGAAGGTCCATGCTGGAGAGGAAATTCAGTGCCGAGCCAGGATCTATATAATGAAGATGATAGATCTGAATTGATCCGAGACCCAGTTCCTGCTCGATTCGCTCACGACTGGAGATGAACAGAATGGGATCGGTATCTTCAGTATATCTGAAAACTTTATAGCAAAGGTTATTTGCCTGCATCAGCATGCTGAAAGCGATATCGAACGGGACTTCGCTGAGGTGCATCGTTACAGATCCGCCACCCGTGCCAAGCCTCGGATCGAATCCGCCACCGCCGCCAAATCCGCCACCGCCACCGCCACCGCCGGGACCTCCCGGAGGACGGAAACCTTCGCGGATGAATCCGGAAGGCGTAGTGGCCCAGTAGGCGTCAAGGACGAAGTTCACACCGGCCTGCTCAGCCAGGATCATCATTACATCCACAAAATTCGCGGCTGTAACATTCAGGCTGACAATGGCGTCCGAGACGTGATCGGGATCGATCGATTCCTCACGCTCGGGGAATGTGTATGCTCCATCTTCAACTTCATCGCTTGATATCGGAACATCGGGATATTCATAGAAAGATGTACCTGAGGATGCAGGAGCTTCGATATCAACATCCTCCGTGGGAGGAGCCGGTTCTTCCATCTCTGCAACTTCAACCTGAACTTCGACTTCCACAGGCTGATCGGGGATGATCTCCTCAGGTTCGGGTGCAGGAATTTCAATCTCTTCAGGCACCGGTGCAGGAGTTTCGATCTCTTCAGTCTCCGGTGCAGGAGTTTCGATCTCTTCAGTCTCCGGTTCCACGATCTCCTCGACTACCACGATCTCCTCAACCTCAGCAACAGGCTCATCCGGCTCACTATCATAGCTTGCAGGTTCGACAGGTACTGGAGGAGCAGTCGGAAGTTCGACAGGCTCTGTGACAGTCTCAGTGTCCCTCGAAAGTATGATGGTGTAAATATTACCATCGATTTCGGTTTCATATGAACCGAGATTCGGACATGAGATAATCAACTGGAATACACCTGCAAGATGCTGGGGAGAGAAGAGAATATCGACCTTGTTAATAAGGCCTTCTTTACTGGTGTAAAGATATTCATCAACATCCTCAGCCAGGTAGCCGCCGTCCAGTTCGAATACAATTCGATCGGGATAGGAGAATTTCCGTATCCTTGGCTCAGCCTGCTTGTCCAGTGTAACGATAACCCTTTCCTCATCAAGATCGGTCAGGATATCTATCGTTTCGACACGGCAGATGGCGTCCGAATCGCCCTCCTGGGGTCCGTACCACATCACCTCGACTTCTTCCACCACCTCGGTATCGATTACCTCTTCAGGTGGTGTTGGCGATGCTGGTGCGACCTCGGGTGTCAGGTTGACCTTCAATACTCCCGGTTCAGAGGCATTAACTGCATACCCCTTATAAGTTCCCGGTTGCATGTTAACAGTCAGTTCGACACTCTGGGTTCCAGCCAGAAGAGTCAGGCGATACTCAATACGGCTGATCATGGAATTCTCTCCCAAAGCAGGGAGTTGGAACCCGTCAGCCAGCTCGCAATCAGCGAGTACGATCGCAAGTCCACCAGAATTTTCAAGTGGTACGACCTGGTATTCCGGTGTGCCTTCAATTTCCAGCACTACCGCTTCGCCTGTATCACTGACGGTTATTTCAACTCCCGCCAGCCGGCATCCTGCGTCCGCATTGCTGGGTGGTGTCATCCCAACAATCAGCAGGACTGAAATTGCTATAGCTAAGCCCATAAGCCCAGCTTTAAAGCTGCTTCCAGTGCTCACAGAGATTTCCTCCTGGAAAACACGGATGATAGTATTTTAATTCTCAAAACGTACAATAGTTAATCGCTCAGGTTGAACCTGATAACAAAGGACCCATGATAATTGCCGGGCAACTGAAAGTCAAGGCAACGGACAGGCTATATTTATAAATATGGATTATCGGCTTAAACTGCGTTTCTCATGCTTCTCACGACGATTAAAGATATATGATACATAAAGCCGGGAAATGGTTCAAATCAAACTTCCTGTCCCCTGAAAAGACTAAAAATATTGCCCCTTTCACATGTATATATCGGCTTGTATATTTTCTTCTTTTATCCATCATTTCCTGTGTTCATGCGGGCAGGATTCCCGCACGACAGCCGACGGGACTGTTGAAAAAACAAGTTTTTTCCGGTACCCCACCCTTTAGGGTGGGTGTGGAAGGTGCATGGTTTCTGGGATCGCCCACCCTGAAGGGTGGGGTACCGGTTTTTTTTCCATTTTATTAACAGTCCCGGGACGTCCGCGCTGCGATATTTCCGAATAGTGAGATAATCTCTAAAGGGCGGGCGATTATTTTTTCACCTTTCAACAGTCACTTAAAAGCCTGCGCTCCGAAAATATTTGTGTGATTTGTCTAAAATAAAAACGGGGCGCTAATGCACCCCGTAAGAGAAGTTATTTGCTTGATTATTCAGGAAGGAAACTGCTGCGGGTTACCGTAATACCGGATTGCGGAGTCTCCTCAAAGTATAGAATGAAGTAATCGTTGGTTCCCTGATTCTGAGCGATGAAACTCGAATCAAGCGCTTCCTCCTGATCAAATACCGGATTCGGATTCAGACGCGCCCCATAAAAAGCCTCTGCGTTTGTGGTGATTATCCAGATTTTGTCACGGGTGATATCGGTACGCTGTGCGCCCGATGCAACCCGGACAACACCACGGCTCTCTATCCTGTAATTATAGGTTCTGACCGTTATCCACGAAGCAATCCGCCGGAAATCATCAGCCGAGAAAAGCCTGAACGCCTGATGCTCGTAGAAGTTATTGTAATTGATTCCGGACGGATCGTTATCCGGTACCGCGCTGAAGCCCGTCATCGTTCCCGATCCAAGCGGACCGGCGGGATGCGTTATCGTACGCTCATCGGAAGCGTTGTAGACCGGTCCCCAGACTTCCAGGGCGTCAACAGTGCCGACAGGATTATTATCGAAGTCAACGGCAGATGGGAGATCGCCGTCATCCGGACCGCCGACCGCGCTGATTCCTTCATAGGTCCACTGCTCAGGGAACGCGTCGTCATCGTAAAGCATAACCTTGAGCAAATTGGCGGTTGACCGGAAAGGAGGATCGGGACTTAGTCGCGTGATATCCTGGGTGAGCGGATCACCATCTGTATCATTTAACGGATAGTGCGGATTGGCCCGGAAGTTCCTGTAATGGGTAATTGGCGGCGGTCCGAGATATTCAGCCTCATACAGCGGCAAATTGCTCGGAACGGTCTCATCGGTGATTCCCATATGCCCCTGGTTGTTGTAGACCCATTTACGGTACTCGCAAACCTGCTGGGCATATCGGTCAGCTACCATCATCGCCTGGAACCGCCACTCGTCGGTAACGCCCGGATCCATGAGATTCAGATACTCATAGTTCATAGCTCCGTTACTGACCCTCGGCATCGGCGCGTTCATTTCGCCACTGCT
>CBDUUJ010000353.1:0-3668 GCA_965370205.1 uncultured bacterium | reverse complement strand
CAACTCCAGACGTTCGCACTCAGTCATACCCTCCCCGTTCGCTTCATCCCTGATTATGGACAGACGCCCCTGGTATGAAACAATGCGGGATCTTTTCTCAAGCTTGTCCCTGCGAATATCCACAACCCTCTCGCGTAACCGCACAAATTCGGAATTCAACCGGACTCCCTTCACACGGAGTTCCTTTTTCTCGGAAACGACACGCATCAATGAAATACGTAGTTCCCGAACAATCCTCTGAAGCTCATGAATGGGTGCGTCCTGATGCAACTGGCTGTCTGCCAGTCGTTCAAGGTTATCCCCGATTTTGACTGCGTCTCCATGTCCGGACGACCCGATGCTAAACGTATGCGGTTCTTTATCGCCGTGACCTGAGGATGCAGCAGAGGACTCGTGAGTCACGAGAGGGCCCCTTTCTACCCTAGGATTTTTCCCTCTCCCTGCGGACTTTGAGTTCTTCTTCCAGCAACTGCATCTGCTGCTCAAGCAAGTCTATTTTTTTCGAAAGTTCTTCTACAGGTAATCCCGTAATATCACTACCGTCGCCTATCTCACCCCTGAACTGGGGCAAAATAAACCGCCCAATGCCTTCAGCGCCGCCTATCCGATCGCTCAGTATCACACTAAGCATTCCTTTATCACCCAACGTAAAATCAACTTCGATCTCAGCCCGGCCATCCTCCCTGATCTTCACATTTGCCAGACCCACCTCCCCGACAAATTCATTTTTGTCGGCCTGATCGTGATCCCCCTCAAGAATTACGACTTCGATGCGATCCAGGTTCTTAAGTCGCGCCACAAAATGTTTCTTCTCGGTGACCGGAGGAATCGCACCCTGCCCAAGGAATACACGGAACCTGTTGGATGGCATCGCCATCCCGATCGACCTTGACAGACGTTTCAGTTGCGCGCTATTTTCTCCGCCCTGTTTACGGGTAGACACATCCTGCGCGGGCTTATTCCCGGCTCCGGATGTAACCTCATCGTCAGATTCCTCCAACGACTCAGGAACGGATTTTGATTCCGTTTCCTCCTCAGGACCGGAACCTTCAGTCCCGCTCCCGGCAGGCTTGGCAACTTCTTCCTCGGGCATATCTTTCGCTCCCCCCCTGTAGGACGGTCACATTGTAGCAGAATTATGTTATCAATGAAATAAATTCGATCAAATAGTAACCCAGGAAATTAACATCACACCGAAACATGTCGACAGGATAACCCCCGTGGCCGCCATTCTCCTGCCATCTACAGCAAGAAACCTGGATACAGCCACAGCAGCGGGAATAAAACCCAGTCCCCAGAATCCGGAGGTCAGAAGACATAACAGAAGATACAGGGGGTATATCGCAATCGATCTCCCAAGCAGCCATAACCAGCCCGATTCCGTAAATGGAAACAGCCAATTGCCTATCAGTATGAGAATACCGAAGGCGATCCAGTTGATAATTATTCCGCCGAGAATACCCGGAGAAGCAACATGCGACGGGATTTCCGGGACCCCGGGTTCACCGGATTCCAACTGTATCAGACTTGTACCGGGTTCGTGACCGGCCACCAGAAATCTGCCGATCGCGCCTTCCGAATCAATTATCCGGTTCCGTGAGATGTATTTTTTTTCCTTAACACTGTCAGCGGATGATTTTATCAAACCAAACAGTTCCGACGATGGAATTTCAATCGAATCAATCGAGTCGTCAAATCCCCAGTCCGATGTATCGTCAATATACAGGGCTGCTATATCGGCGCCATCCGATGTTATGATTGCGAGTTCATCTAAATCACACTGAAAATAATATTCAAAATATACTCCCTCACCTTCACCGGATTGACCCGTTTCCTCGATAATTGCACCGCCATCGACTATCTCCACAATATTCCATGCCTTAAACCCTCCCGTTCCCGCAAATGTCGCCACGGGGAAAAATTCCTCACGCCAGTCGGGGAGACGGCACTCACGCTCAATGTCAATTCCCCTTACCGGGATCTCACTGGCAGCAAGGTATGGCCACAGAGGAACCTGGAAAAGTCCACCGATAACCTGCCTGTTAAAATCCCGTTCGAGCTGTCCTGCAAGATAGTCCCTTCCCGACTGTGCCAGCCTTTCTTCCATCGGATCCAAAAATTCGCCGGAGAATAGAATAAGCGGTTGAGTCCGGGCAGCCTGAATAATAACCGGGAGGCGCGAATCAATATCCGAAACCAGCCTCACGGGCAAAAACAACCTGTCGTTTTCAACTGGTTTTACCGCATTCCTTACAATGGAATTATCAATGAAATCCCTGACAAACCACTCATTCCCGCTCTGTCTCTCTATCACTGTTATCTGCACGCCGCCATCCGCAATCGCCGGATATGCCTGAAATGACAGAAAAATGAATCCCACGGCTAAACAGACAAGGATACGCAAATAAGCGTTCATGGGAGAATATTACCATATCTGAAATATGCAGGAGAAATATCACTACCTATGAGCCTGGAGACAGCACCGATCGCGTTCAAACTGCCTTATGGACCAGGCGGCTTCCCTCTCTGAATGATTCCGGTAATTCACCCGCGACGACCTCGAGCACCTGACAAGCTCCGGGAACCGTTCCAATCATCCTGCCCGGAGCCAGGTTCCGGACAAGCCTGACCACTCTGAATTCCCTGTCCATGAACACTGCGTCAATGGGAAATTTCATGAAGAACATATGAATGGAATTGCAGGGTATTATCAGCAGGCCTTCACCGTCAGGAGGGGGGGATTGCCCCATCCAGCCCATGAATCGGGCAATAAATGTATCGGCGAGCCTGCACGTAACCACGTCGCCGGATTCGGAAACAAGCATGCTTTTCATAATTCGCGTTGGCACGATTCATCCCGGTTTGCAAATCAGACCTAGAGGTTGTCGTTACCACTCAACTGCTCAATGACAGACAGCGCAGCCGGTCCGAGCAGAACGATCATGAGCGCGGGAAGCACGAAGAAAACCAGCACAAAGCTCATCTTCAGGGGAGCTTTCATCGCGGTCTGTTCGGCCCGTTGACGCCTGCGAAGCCGCATCTGGTCGGACTGGACCCTGAGGACATTGGCTATACTGACACCGAGCTTGTCAGCCTGTACCAGTGCCGAAATAAACTGGCTCACGTCAGGAGCATCAACTCTTGCCGACATTGCTTTCATCGCGTCACGACGGGGTTTGCCCATGCGGACCTCGTGAAGCACCCTGCCAAATTCCTCCGAAAGGGGTCCTTTCATCTTCTCAACGACCTTGCTTAGCGCCATATCGAATCCCAGGCCCGCCTCGACCGAAACCGTCAGCAGATCGAGTGCATCCGGAAGCTTCCTCTGGATATCCATCTTCCTGCTGTCGACCTTGCCTTTGAGCCACATATCCGGCATAAAATATCCGATAAGACAACTGAGAATCAGAATGCCGGCTCCCTTCAATCCGCCTGCATTGCCGATAACACCCATCAAAGCCATTGCAGCCGGAAGCCCAACCGCCAGAAGCACCTGGATGGTTATAAATGAAGTTGCCTTGATCCTTAAGCCTGACTGCTCGACTTTCAACATGGTTCCCTTAAGAACCTCATTAGGCGTAATTTTTGTCACCAGACTCGAAATCCGTTCGATAATCGGCTGGATAACCCGTTCACTGAACGGCTTGGAGAGTTCAAGCTCAGTAAGG
>CBDUUJ010000352.1:0-3686 GCA_965370205.1 uncultured bacterium | reverse complement strand
CCTGATGAGCCTGTCGCGCTCCCGTTCCTCCACTCCCTCCGAGTGCTCGCTTATGAATTTCATCACGATCGCGACCGCGCCGACGCCGGTCAGCAGCATTGCGGGGAGGGCGACGAGGAAATTCCATCCCGGCGACAAAATTGATACGGCCCAGAGCAGCAGTCCGACGCCGAGGATCGGCCAGCCGAATTTTGAGAATGTCGGCGAGGTTTTGCTCGGTTTTTCGAGGCGCTCGACTCGCGCGCGCAGTTGATCGAGGGATTCTTCGGGTCGGTGGGTCACGGGGGGAATTATAGAGGATATTGATCAATTTTGTTCATTAAGTTAAGACACCTACAAACTTATCGCATTTCCCGGACGTTTTCACAGAGTGTTGTTTTAACGTTCTATCCTGAGCGATAGATAGCTTCCAGAACGTTTGTAGGCGCCACCCATCGTGGTTTGCCCCTCCGGGTTTGTCATGATTTTTGTGCTGGCGATCAGCCGTTGTTGCGGGAGGTGGATGCGAGGGCGGTTTCGATAACCTGTTCATCGTTGAGGTGGGCGGTTGCGTCATCCGGGACCCTCTCCCTGATCCGGCGGGCGAGATCGTGCGCGAGTTTTCTTCGGATATTTGGAGGGAGCGAATCCCGTCGCTGGATGAATTTATCGAGAAGAATACGTTCGGCGTCATCGATTCTGATACGAACGGGGCCTGTGTCGGCATATTCCATTCGCTGTGTTGTCATGGCAGTTGCGGAGGCTATTGCGCGATCCGATTCGCGCGCGGCATACAGAATTTCATCGAACGAAAGCTGTCTCCTTCGGACGACCACGGTGCCGGCGGCGAGATCACCAAGACGCTGGTATCGCGGCGTGAAAATCATGATGAAAAAAGTTACACCCACAAACGCCAGCATCAGGTCGATGATCCGTATCACGTTTCTCATCGCGCATGCCATTGTGTTCGCCGGAGCGCCGTCCGCTGCGGAGACCCTGATCCCGAGAAGCTGTTTGCCGGGAGTCTGTCCCCAGTTAATCCATTCGAAGAAAAAGTAATAACCTCACAGAAGGAAAGTCATCGCGAGGATGTAAAGCGCGCTCACTAAAGAGAACCCCTCCGCGCCAAAATTGAAAAGACTGCCGGTGCTCATGCCGAACATGATAAACACCAGGGTGACCGCGATGCCGATAAGCCCGATTATCAGTGAGTCGGCGAGAAATGCCGCGACACGACTTCCCATGCCGGCGAGAGTGTAGGTGAGCCGCACATTTTCACTGGTCAATACCGCGATGTCGTCAGTCGTCGCCATGATAATTAATCAGTCCAGCCTGAGATGGGTTGTCGTGCGGAGATCGGCTGAATCGGTTTCCTCCTCACCCGCCCGATAACCCGCGCGCGCGAGATACCAGATAAAACCCCCCAGCAGGACAAACGCGAAGATGATTTTTGCAACGGAACCGATACCAAATGCGATCGGTGTGATGAAACCTTCGATTAATCCAGCGATCACCAGGATCAGAATGACTCCGCCGAGAAGTTTCATCGCGTTTGTTCCTTCCCGGCGGATCGCGTCGCCCCTCGACAGGCTGCCGGGAATGAGAAGTCCCCGCGCAAGCAGGAAACCCGCTCCGCCCGCGATGCAGATCGCGGGGAGTTCGAGAACGCCGTGCGGAAGAATACCCGCCCAGAAATACAGTTCATATTCCGCTCCCCTGCTGAGGAACATCGAGCCAATAACCCCCAGAAGAAAGCCGTTGTATACGAGTGTGAACAGAGTTCCGAGACCGAAGAGAATGCCTCCCGCGGTCGCGGTGATACATGCCCTGATGTTGTTGGTGATAATGAACGCGCTTGCGGCGGACATCATTTCCTGGTCGATTTCACTCGCGAGATGTGCCGGACCCTCCTGAAGATCGCTCTCGTACTGCCTTAACTGCGGAGTGGACCAGACGAGCTGTCCCCATTCATGGTCGATCTGGTATGAGATTCCACCTGCAAGCCCGGCTCCGAACAACAGAAATACTCCCAGTAGAATCGGCATGATCTCCTTACGGACCGTGACCGGAAAATCCCGGGTAATAAATTTTATAAAACTCCCCCACATTGAAGTGCGTTTTCTGTGGATAAGGTGGTGCGCCCGTCCGACAATTTCATTCAGGTATTCGGCGAGCAGCGGCGATCTGAGGACGTAACGCGCACGGGCGAGGTCGGCTGCGGCGAGGCGGTAGAGGTGTCCGAACTCCACGAGATCGTCATGGTTGAATATTCTCAATCCGCTGCGCTCGGCGATTGACAGCAGGCTTTCGAGCCTTCTGTAGGCGTATTCCCTTTCCTCGAGGAATTTTGTCAGTTCACCGGACATTGTTCTGAATGGAAAGATTATACACGATATGCGTAAAAGAGCTTGCCATATAGGCATAACGTTGGATATATTGAATGTATGGGATACCCTGATAAAAAGGGTGTGCTGGATTTTTGAAAAAAACTGCGCGAGGAGGAGAGGAACAATGACTCAAAAAGATATCCAGTCTCTGTATGAAGCATTAAAGTCTCCCGACCCGGTGGTTATCCGGAAGGCGGTCGCCGACATCGGGGGGAAACTCGATGATCTGGAGCTGAGGGAGATCCCTGAAGTTGTCGAGATGCTGGCCAGCCTGTTTTACATCGATCTTGGGGACAAGCCCCAGTTCGTTCAGGTTGTTGAGGACACTGTGGCTGTTATAGCGGCTATTGGTGAGGCTGCGATCCCCACTCTTATGTGGCTGCTTGGCGAGAGCGATTTCAAGGCGAACCTGATGATCGCAAGGACTCTCGGGAGGATCGGCCCCCCTGCGTACGGGCCGTTGAAAGACATGTTCTATTTTCCGCAGACACCGTGGCATCGTTCTCTCTCGATGTTCGGACTCGCGAAAATGCATGAGGCGGCGCTGATGGAGATACTTCCGGATACTGTCAACGCGCTGGATGACTCGGATCGTGAGATCAGGGATACCGCCGCGCGGACGGTGGGGCGCATTATCAAATCGTTCCAGCCGGGGCAGATTCCGAAGGACCTTGTTGATCTGGCGTTTGAAAGACTGCTGCTTCGTCTCAGGGATTCGAGCGCGGTGGTTCGAGCGAAGGCGCTCAGAGCGGTCGGGAAGATGGCGTTGAAGCGATATCTTGATGATGAGCAGGTCGTTATCGCCACTGAAGCGGTCAAAAATATTCTAGGATTTAATGAAAACGAGAAGGATCCGTTTTATCTTGTGCGTCGCGAAGCCGAGGAGACCCTGGGTTACCTCGCGGGAATTCCCAGGGATGCAGCTTGAGTTGATAGATACGAATATATTATTTCCCAGATTGCTTTTTCTGCTATGTTTTAATATAATTCGGGTGTGATTGAACAGGAATAAATTCCTGAAAGTCATGTTTCCAAAACCAAGGAGGTCTATTATGAACCGATGGACTATGCTCCTCGCTGTGGCGCTGATTACAGCGCTCTTAGCAGTGAGCTGTTCAGGTGGAGGCATAAATCCTGTCACGCCGACCACCAATCCGGCAACAACCGGAGCAACAAATCACACGGGACAGACCCAGACACATCTCTGGGGTTACTATACTGTCTATATTGACATTGAAAATCAGACCGTCGAGGCGGTTCTGAACCGCGATGTCATGTTCGCGGCGAATGTCGTTACATTTTTAAACAGCAAACCGGCGG
>CBDUUJ010000351.1:0-3707 GCA_965370205.1 uncultured bacterium | reverse complement strand
TTAGGCGGCTATCCAGAACCATTGGTCAAAAATTTGAATTACAAAGATTATCTTTTAACCTTGTTGAATTCTATAATTTACAAAGATATTGTGAAGAGATTTAGAATAAGATCAGCGCAAGGAATTGAAGATTTATCTTCTTATTTGATTTCCAATTCTGCCAAGGACTATTCATATAATACTTTAATGCAGGTGACTAAATGCAAGAGCGTCCATACGGTTGAAAAATATCTTGGTTATTTAGAAGAAAGTTTTGTCTTATTCAGATTAAACAGGTTTTCTTTTAAAGTAAAAGCGGCTATTAACTCGCCTAAAAAAATATACTGTTTTGACAATGGTTTTATTAGCGCTAAAGCGTTCAAAATTAGCAAAGACATTGGCAGGATTTATGAAAACACGGTAGCGATTCAATTAAAAAAAATGGAACTTGCCGGAAAAATAACTTTTTTTTAGCAACACATGGATAAACGGCGCACCAGTTTCAGTAAACTGCATCACTGAATAATCTTGAATATATCCACCAACCCGAGCGGATCGGGGACAAACACATAGTGATGCGGGCTGTCCAGACCCAGGAAGCTTGGATTCATCGCGGTGGTATTAACCTCGTATATCTCCTCGTTAGTCGCGGGATCTATCGCCCAGAGATATCCATTACCCGTTGCGACATGGGCGGTGGCGAGAATGATATCTGTCACGGGATCGTATATCAGACCGACAATAATATCCGCACCCTCATCGCCAATCTGGATCGAGCCTTCATATTCATATGAACTCAGATCATAGTAATCGATCCTGCCAAATTGCAGTGTCGCGACATAGAGCGTATCAGAATCCGGTACATAGGCCATTCCTGGCGTTGCCGGAAGCTGCGGATCGGGACTTATCAGGGGGGTATGCAAATCCATCGTTGTAATCAGCTCGTGCGTCCATCCATTGATCACTGCCACCGTATTGTCCCCTTCGCAGGTGACAAAAACACGGTAGTTATCTTCATCAATGGTCATCGTGGTCGGCATGGTACCCTCAAGATCAATCCGTGTGATATTCGGATCATCCATGTCGGCGTAAAAGTATCCCACCTGGTTATCCATGTATAACGAGACCCAGACTTCAGTCATGTTTTCGTAGACAACGAAATCAAGGGGCATGGACGCCGGATTCCCTTTCTCTGACGGGACATTGATTGTTCGTTTAAGCCCTTTCCCGTCGATGGAATATACGCTGATGTCCTCTTCATGGATCGGCGTGCCGGTATCGGTCGCCACGAATATTTCCTGCTTGAAGCCGCACAGCCCCATTCCGCCGGTTGAATATAAACCCGGGAATCCATCTATTACATAGAAATTGTCATCTATTCCCATAATCTCCAGACCGTCCGTTCCCGGCAGCGGCGCGAAATAACATGTCTCTGTGTTTTGATCGAAAATTCCCTCAATTGGGTAATTCAGCATTTCGATGGACTCCACAAAATCAAGCGGGGGGGCAATATCGATCAGGAATATATTGTAAGCATCGATATCACCGATTATCGGAACTGTCCCGGTATCCTCAACCGAGATCAGCAGCGGGTATGTCCCCAGCCCGGCCTCAAGATCATTATGAACAAGCGTGGTGTACTCGGCGTAATTTGGAAAGTCCGCTGAAAAATTAGCGTTAATAATCCCGTTGAAAATATCCGGAGCCTCGAGATGCACCGCGGCAATAGTGTCGTTTCCCTGCCAGTCATACACCCTGATCAGGACAAATGTTTCACCACCAAGCGGTGTAAGAGCGCCGTCGAATGTTGCGGTAATTCGATACGCCTCGAGAGAATTCGCTTTCATGGGAAAATCATCCGGAACATCCGGATTATCGATATTCGCCGGAGATGCCCAGCTCGCATCAACTGCATACCCGAATTCCAGGGGAATGCTGAACGGATCACCGGGAAATCGAATTGTAAATATTCGTTCGTCATGATCGTCCGCTTCAAATACGCGGCGCTCGATCAGGGTATAGAACGCCCTGAACGGGTTCAGCGTCGTCGACATGTCGATTCCGTTGACTTCATACTTCCCCTCGACATACTCAAAGATCGGACGGTCGTACCAGCCCGGCGGGTACGCGGCAGGCGACCACAAAGTCGTGTATCCGTCGGCGTTCACTATCGTATATTCATCATTTTCATAAGTGCTTATTTTCAGTCCGTGCTCATCGAAATAGTATGTACCGTTAAAAATCGCTATCCCGCGCACATCAAATCCCGTGAAGACCTCTTTTTTGTAATCGCCATCCGTATCCAGAGGATGAATTATTCCTATCTCCACTTCCAGGTCTCCATCCTCATTGATTGAATTCTCACCGATAACAAGACAGGTCGTGCACATCGTTTGCTCAAGAAATCTGAGAATATTCAGGTGAAGCTCCGCATCACGAAACGGGGTCGCCGTAAGTTCCTGTGTCCCGGGGTCCCAATGCATGTTCCAGTATCCCCAGAGATATCGACCACCACCGGCTGTTTCCGGGTCGATCTGCGCAAGAAGAGCCGAATTCGGCGAGTAATTCGCCAGCTCGCCGGATGACGGATCGACCGGCTGTCCGGAGCAGGCCGCCATCAGGCACAGCAACAACACCGAGGCCGTCAGGAAAAGGTTACGTACCATTTTCTTGCCTCCATAAAACGGGAATATCCCGAATTTCCCCCGCACTCCCAGTAATAGTATATCATAAGATAAAGCTAATGGTTTCTATCGGCCCGGCGAAAGCATCTCATCTGCGAGCCTGAACGTTATGAGACAATCCGCTCCGGCCATATACAGCTTCCGTTTAAAAAGGACCGCCCCTACCGGATGTGCGCCGCCGGTTATCGCCACAAGCGTCCAGGTCCTGAATCCCGCTTTCTCCCCATGAAACAGCCTGTAAGTCTGAAAAAACAACCTTCCCTGGTGTACAACAAAGTAATCCCCGTTCGGAAGCGGTATAAAAATCCTTGCGATAATCGGATCCTCAGCCTGTCCAAGCCCGATCAGATCGGTCCCGGTTTCTTTCCCTGCCGACAGGTCGAGCCGGTAAAGCCATGTCGGCCATTGATCCCCTCTGAGTACGGCGATAAATTCATAACCATCTCCAACTCCGGCAAATGGACCCACAACTCTCGTCGGCGCAATTTCAGCAAGTATCCTTCGCGCACCGCTTTTAAAATCAAGATGAACCAGTTTCGCCTTGTGCAGAATTATCAGCCCGTCATTCCAGTACGCTTTCGGATTGATCTCCCTCGCAAGACTCTCATCAACATGCGTCTCTTCTAGGTTCCCGTCAAGAATCGCCAGCCTGCCATGACCCGACACCTCCTCGTAACAGACCACCCCGCTATCACCCGACACCAGGTACCCGACAGGATAACGCCTGATCCTCTTCGGTCTGGACTCCGGATGTTCCAGATAGTAGAGGCCTTTCACACTTCCGATCAGCAGTCCCGGTTTGCCGGAGGTTGAATCAAGGCACGCGGTCATGCGCCCGATTCCAAGCGGACGAACATCCTCGTACTTTATTTCCGATTCCTTCTTCGGCATTGATCCTGACACACCCCGGGCGTTTTACATCCTTCCCCGGTACGCACAGGGCTGGAATTATATCATGGAGGCTGTTGATAAAGCCCGGATTACAGGGCGCAGCAAGCGGCGCCCCTACAGGGAAATATCTTTTAGCCGTATTAATAGTGTTTT
>CBDUUJ010000350.1:0-3728 GCA_965370205.1 uncultured bacterium | reverse complement strand
TATTCCCCAGTGTCGCCCACAAGCGAGTCTTCGAGCTTGTGGGTGCCTGATCTTACGGTGACTCTCAGAATTCGGAAGAGATCCGCTCACGCAGAATCTCACAGAAATACTCGGGATCATGCGCAGATTCGATCACCTGAAGATCAATAAGTACCTTCAGGATAAAACTCCAGGTAAGTCCCCTCACAAGCCAGGCGGTCTTTTCAGAATCGACATCCTCTCTGATGCTGCCATCTCCGATCCCTTTCTCAATCAGTTCTCTCAGATAAGCATGATATCTGTCGAAACGCTCCCTGATCATATCTTTTATAATCGGATCGTGTGTCGTGGACGCCACCCCGTGCCACATGAGAGCATTGAGCATCGGATTTTGCGACAGCATTTCCAGCCGCGTTCTTAAAACCGCGATTATTGCCAGAAGACCATTGGGCTGCTTTTCCGCATTCTCCGTCCACTTATCAACCGACCTGTCGTAGGCATATAACATGGCCGTCCGGTAAAGATCATCCTTGCCGTCAAAATGTCTGTAGATGAGCGCTTCATTTATCCCGCACGCCAAAGCAATGTCGCGGGTCCTGGTTCCATCGACCCCATGGATGCAAAAAACCTCGGCAGCTTTTTCAATTATCTGCTGGCGCCTTTCCTCTGCTGGTAGCCGATTCTTCGACATTATTTTTTATACTCCGGATGGGTCACCAGAACTTCAGTAAACATCCCAACGATATAATGATCGTAATCCAAATAATAACACCGGTCAAGTATTTCCGGTGATCATTTAATTCTATTATTTTTTTATTGGGCTGGAATTATTACTCAATTACTGCGGCATTTATAAATCGGATTCAGATGCAAATATTCTTCTAAGTATTTCGGAGTAGCTTTCAGACGTGCATGATATCTCGCCTGCACCAGTATCCACCATGGACCTCAGTATACATGGCCACGCAAGCCCTCTGACTATCCATGCCCCCAGATCGGGATCCATATCATCCCTTATGCTCCCGTCGTCTATCCCTTTTTTTATCAGCTTCTGCAGGTTCTGCTGGTATTGATCGAAAAAAAAATTTATTTCATCACGCATTACTTCATCATGAGTCGTTGACGCCACTCCGTGCCAGAGGTTCGCGCTGAGCACCGAATTCTTCGCGAATACATCCAATTGAACCCTTAAAACCTCGGTCAGCCCTTCAAGACCGCTCTCCTGTTCCATCCCTACAACGTTCAGTTTCCCCGCAGCCTCGCCATATATATAAGCCATGGCTTCATGATAGAGATTGTCCTTGCTTTCAAAATGCCTGTAGATAAGCGCTTCATTGATTCCGCACGCTTTGGAGATATCGCGAATCCGGGTTCCTTCAACCCCACGAATGGAAAAGACTTCCGCAGCAGTTTCAATGATCTGCCGTCGTCTATCCTCAGCTGTAAGCCGACTTCCAGGCATTCAGCAATCCTCAACGATTCAGATTTACACTTGAATTAACCACTAACTATATATCAGTAATTTTATCGCAAATTGCAAGTCAGGTCAAGTTTACAAGCAATTAAATCGAAGATCATTGCAATAGTTTAAATTCATTGGGATAAACGTCCGCCTGTGCCCTAATCGCTTCATTACAAATGGTATAATTCGTTCAAACAAATCGATATTGATAATACACCCGGAACATCTGAGAGGAATTATTCATGGGACATCCCAAAGACCCGACACAGTCAGCTCCCAACCCGCTTCTTGAGGATCCAAAAACGGCGGCACCTCCATCCGGTAAGGCTGCCGGACAGATGGTTGCGATAGACCAGCTCCTGGCCTATATGATCGAGTATGAAGCCAGCGACCTGCACCTCACGACTGGAATCCCGCCTGTGATACGTATCCACGGTGAATTAAGGCACATTCCCGATATGCCTCCCCTGACTCCCGATGATACCTTCGCTCTTGCCAGGGGACTCATGAGCGAAAAACAGATGGGTAAATTCGAGCGTAACCGCGAGATCGACTTCGCGATAAGCCTTCGCAGACTCGGACGGTTCCGCGTGAACTGCTTCTTCCAGAAAGGCACCATCGGACTTGTCGCAAGAGCGATCCCGGCGAAAATCCCCACCCTGAGCGACCTGAGCCTTCCGGCACTCGTCGGCGAAATGGCCAAGCACAGGCAGGGACTGGTCCTTTTTACCGGTCCGACCGGCTCAGGCAAGTCATCGTCACTCGCGGCTCTTATCGACATAATCAATAAACAGCGTCGATGTCACATCATGACCATCGAGGATCCTATCGAATTCGTTCATTTCCATAAGATGTCGGTTATCAATCAGAGGGAGCTTGGCGAGGACACGTTCAGTTTCGCCGAAGCTCTCAAGCATGTGTTCAGGCAGGACCCGGATGTCATCCTGGTCGGCGAGATGCGAGACCTCGAGACCATCTCACTCGCCATCACGTCCGCGGAAACCGGCCACCTGGTTTTCAGCACACTCCACACTATCGATACCGCCCAGACCGTCGACAGGATCATCGATGTTTTCCCACCTCACCAGCAGTCGCAGGTGCGGTTCCAGCTTGCGCTTGTGTTGACAGCCATCTTCGCACAGCAGCTTATCATCAAATCCGACGGCAGTGGCCGTGTCCCGGCTCTGGAGATCCTGCTCAACACTCCGGCTGTCGCCAATCTGATCCGCGAGGGGAAGGCCCATCAGATTTACTCGGTCCTCCAGACAAACACCAAGGAGGGCATGACGACGATGGACAACTACATCAAGGAGCTTTACCTGAAAGGTGTTATCACACGTCAGGATGCGCTCACCAATGTCCACAACCTGGTTGAGTTCGATCACCTCCTCAGGGGATCGGGAGCACCAGGCAGCAAAAAGAAATAATCACACTTTGCATTTTTATGGAGGATTGAGACACCTGCAAGTTTATGGAGGGGCGATCTCCGGTCGCCCGGTCTGATGACGTCCCGTCATCATGGTCATCCCTGTCAACTTCTAAAGTCAGATATGCGGTTTTCTATTATCGCGAGATACGCCTCATAGATTTTCTGCTCCCCGATCAAATTACACTCAACAGCATTTTTTAACCGCTTCTCTGCGTATTCCCTTGCCTGAGGCCATTGCCCGAATTCAATCAGCATGTCCAGTTTCTCATTGCAGCACTTATTCAGAATTTCAGTGATATCAGAACCCGGCTGTGGATTATCCTCCCCCTCACTATAATCAAACGGTGTCACCGAGCCTCCATTTTCATCAACATCCGATTCTGCAACCAAATCATGATAAACCGTGGATGGACAGTACACTTCTTTCACAACCTTCAACGCACGCTTCTTCCTGACCATACGAATATAGGAGTAGATAAAAAATAAATACGAAAAAACAGGAATTAAAAAGAAGATAAGAACCCACAGCCAGTAACTCCCGAACCACATACGCGCCAACTCCGCCAGAATGAAATTGAGCGTCACCCATCCCACAATGAGCGAAAAAAAGAGCATCCAGTTCGCCATTGCCATTACATCCATAGCTACCCCAATAAAAACTCCAGTGATATACAGGCTGAATTCCTGCGGATTCCCACAGCCGGCTGCCGATCTATTAACTCTTTCATTATACGCTAATGCCTGATTGTTGAAGGGATATCATCACCCGAATTAAGCGACTGCTTCTCAGCTATCAACTCAAGATATTCCTGGCATTTTTGAACTGTTTCAGTGTCATGAGCATCCTGCGCGATCTCC
>CBDUUJ010000349.1:0-3742 GCA_965370205.1 uncultured bacterium | reverse complement strand
ATTTCGAACGGTTGAAGGGTCGCGGATGCGAGAATGCTGAGCTGGAGATCGCCCATGTAGGTCGATTCGGTTCCCTGGTACTCCTGGAGTTTCCATTTCGTCTCTTTCTGGGTTTGCGTATAGGAGTAGTATGATATCGCAGCGACCGCGATCAGGAGCACTCCGAAGAATATCCAGTTCAGGAGAATTTTTTTCTTTCGCTTTTTATTTTTCGTACCCATGGTAATTTTCCATCTTAACCGGGCGCCATCTGGGTGAAGACGGCACCAAGCATTGATAATCCGAATATTGCGGCAAGAGAAATTATCGTAGCGATGATCGTTGTTGTAATTGCCTGCGCCCTTGTGCATCTGTTAGCCGCTTCAAGAACTAACACCATTACGAATATCGACCAGATGAAGAACGGGTCGATTGTCGAAAGGAAAGTGGGCAGCCAGGCGGGAACATCCGCGCTCTCAGGAATCAATGCGGCGGCGCTGAACGGTTTCAGGTATCGCCCGTCCTGCATCTGCTCCATGCTGGATATTCCCTTGACGATTAAAACCACGCTCTTTCCAATCTCCGAGAGAATTGTAATCGCGCTCAGCCATGGAAGCATGCCGAGCAGACGTTTGAAATCGGTATCCAGTCCCTGGATCATCGATATGAAGAAAACCAGGACGGTCGCCAGCAGCCAGCCGATTGCCAGTCCGATGGGGATTCCAATGATGGTCTGGGCATACGTGACAATCGGGAGCACGTTCTTCATTGTCGAGATTGTCTCATCTATTTCTTTCTCGGACATCCCGCTTTCCTCAAACTGCTCCTGCACCGCTGTGATCTGGGCGGTCTGAAGAACCGGCATGAGCTTCGGCAGGGTCGCCATTGTGAACCCGATCAGGATGAGACTGAAGATCAGAAGCGCCATCCAGAAATCGGGACGTTTCGAGAGGTATCTGAATGTCGAAGCAGGCGAGACATAGACCCCGATCAGTTTCTCGACAACCGATAAATGCTCCTCTTCTTCCGTTTCTTCAGTTTCAGTCGGAATCTCCTGATCGAATTCATTTTCATTGAGTTCGTCCATTATTGTTTTCCTGGATCAGACCGGCACTTCCGCTTTTTCGCGGGCAAGCAACGGTGTCTGTTTTGTATCCGATACGATTTTACCGTCCAGCAATTTAATTACCCGTCCCGTATATGCGGCTATGTCGTCTTCATGGGTGACTATTACAATCGTTTTTCCAGCCTGGTTGAATTCCCAGAAGAGTTCCAGTATCTCGATTGAAACCCTGCTGTCGAGATTTCCGGTTGGCTCATCCGCCATGATGATATCGGGATCGGTCACAATGGCGCGGGCGATAGCGACACGCTGCTGCTCTCCGCCGGATAATTCGTTTGGCTTGTGACGCGCCCTGTCAGCGAGCCTGACCTGCTCAAGCGCTTCCATCGCTCTCCTGCGTCGATTTTTCGCGCCTGAATAAACCAGGGGCAGCTCAACATTTTCCACCGCGCTCGTCCTCTTGAGGAGATTAAACATTTGGAAAACGAACCCGATCCTTTTATTCCGGATCGTGGCAAGCTCGTTGTCTGTCAGTTTGCTTACATCCTCGCCCGCGAGCCAGTATTGCCCTTTTGTCGGGCGATCGAGCGCGCCGAGGAGGTTCATGAGAGTGCTCTTGCCGCTTCCGGACGGCCCCATGATCGCGAGTATTTCGCCGTCCTCGATCGTGAGCGAAATCCCGTTTAACGCCTTAACCTGGGTCTCGCCCATCGTGTATATCTTATATACATCCTCAAGTTTTATCAGAGGCATCCCGGACATTATTCCGAACCTCCGGTTCCCGTGAGGACATCGCTTATGACCAGCGCATCGTCGAGAAGGGGCATATTGACGATGGATTCAAGTCGCGCAAGAGCCTGCAGAGTGTCGGCGAGCGCCTGGTCATGCGCCAGACGGGCATTGGCCAGATCGAGATCGAATTCGAGCAGGTCCCGCGATGTGATCAATCCCATCTCAAGGCGCAACTGTTCGCTTTCCATCTTTACTTCCTGCACCTCAAGACCCTGCGCTGTGACATCGATACGGAGAAGCGCGTTACGGAAATTTTCAAGCGCGGATCGAATATCCCGTTGCAGATTTCTGAGGAAATCCACTCGCTCAAGCTCAAGCTGGTCAAGCGCTAGTTGTGCTGAGGAGATGTCGGCTTCGGCGATTCGGTTTCCACCGAGCGGAATCCGGTATTCAAGCCCTGTGTACCAACTGAAGTGCTCAAGATCGCTGAGGCTGTCGGAATAACCCTCGCCCTGTCCGGCGAGTCCGAGTATGGTTTTCCAGGTCAGCGACGACTGCCTGCGGTCGGTGACCAGCAGAAGATCGAGCTGGGCCTGCTGGATGCGGAAATCGATATCGGCAAGGTCCGGCCGATTTCTCTGCGCATCGAAATACAGTGTCTCATCGAGGGTGTCGATATAAACCGGCTGGAGAATTCCGGTATCGATCTCGATCTCATCGGTTATTGGCAACCCTATTAATTCCTTGAGAGAATCGAGAAGTGTTGCGTATCCGCTTTGGGTGTTGAGAAGAGCCTCCTGACGTTCCGCGAGACCCGATTTCGCGGCGAGCAGTTCATACTGAGCGAACTGCCCGACATCGATTCTCGCCTGAACTTCCTCGACAAGGTTTTCGGCGGTGTCCAGGCTGAGCCTCACTACTTCGATCTGCTTTTTCGCAAGCATTGCCTGTACATAGGCCTGGATTATGCCCAGACGAAGGTTCCGTTCCACATCGCTCACCGACGCTTCGCTTCGCCTTATTCCCAGATCGGATCGCTCCAGTCCGATTCGGTTGATCCGTTCGCCGTATCCTTCAAGAAGCGGAAGGGAATAAGCCACACCAAACTGCGATGTGTAGGCGGTGTAATCGGTGGCGCTTTGGCCGGCGTATGATCCCGATGCACGGGACTGATCGAACGATACCACCCAGTTGCTGCCCTGCCAGGTCGGAAGCAAATATCTCATCCCGAGATCGAGCTGATTGGTTGACGATACGGATGAGGCGGAGTCCATCGAATCCGAGCCGCGTCCCGAAAAATCCATCTCGAATCCCGGATCGAACATCGCTTCATTGCGGACGTGATCGATGTAACTCGCCTCCAGCCCGATACGAACCCGCATGAGGCTGATATTGTTCTGCATCCCAAGATCGAGGCATTCGGTCAGTGTCAGAACCCGGGGGGGAACAGGAACCTGTTCCTGCACCTCCGCAGGCAATGGGCACGGAATGCTAATAAAAAAAAGGATCAGAAAAGGAATCCAGTTGTAAACGCTTTTTGATGTCATGACGCAACCTGAATAATACAGTATGACCCTGTTAAGATTTAAAGGTTTCAAATTGGACGAGTTTTTTTTTGGATTTCCCCCCTCCCGTCCGGAACGCCGTGGATTATATCAGATTTTCCGCTTCCGAGTTTAGAGTAAACACCGTAAACACCGGGGACCGTAAACACCGGGGACAGGCACCTGATTTTACCGCAGGGGCTTAATGGAAAATCGGAAAATCCAGTACGGTAAAATCATGTGCCAGTCCCCTTGACGGCAGTCCCTTCAGAAGCAGTCCCCTCGACGGCAGTCCCTTCAGAAGCAGTCCCTTCAGAAGCAGTCCCTTCAGAAGCAGTTCCTTCAGAAGCAGTCCCTTCAGAAGCAGTTCCTTCAGAAGCAGTTCCTTCAGAAGCAGTTCCTTCAGAAGCAGTTCCTTCAGAAG
>CBDUUJ010000348.1:0-3761 GCA_965370205.1 uncultured bacterium | reverse complement strand
CTTTTCCCTGAACTTCTCCTGAATCTCCTTCATCTCCGGCTGAACCTGCTGCATGAGCTTCATGCTCTTGTTCATCTGCCGGTTCAGTGGCCACAGGGCGCCCCTTACAAGGATGGTCAGGAGAACGATGTCGATAGCCCACGTGTGAGTGACATAATGGGTCTTATCCATGATCCAGATGAGTATGTTGATAATAGCTTCAATCATGAGAGGTCCGGTTCAACCTTTGGTCGCCGAAAAATACAAAATGCCACGGTGATTAACCGCTTGCACGACACACGTCAACAGCCAAATGGCATCTGAGCGCCTTGCCCTGAAATCTTGCGCCCTATCGGCCTCCACGCCGATATTCCGTAATAATAACCCACAATACATTGAGTGTCTATGCTGTTTTATAAAATTCACTTAATTGTCGATCCTTTTTTCGGCTTATGCCTGCTGTTTCCATAGACTTCCGCCCTGTCCTCAGATTGCCCCTGAAGGGGTGGAACGGGGTCCCAGCCTCCCGGATTCCATGGATTGCATCGAAGTATCCGCGTCACAGTCAGCCATAAACCCCTGAGTAAACCGTGCCTGGTAAAAGACACTCTTGAATACTCGCTGCAGGTCGGATAGAAACGGCAGGACGGGGGCATAAGCGGGCTGATAAATTTCTGGTAGCCCCGAATGAGCCACGCCATGAATTTTCCCAGGAGCAGATTCATCTCCGCTCCCCTTCCCTGATCACAGCCGAATATTCTTCCGGAACCGCCGCCAGTTTCTCTTCCGCTTTCGCCCGGCCCTCATCATTCAGAATGCCGGCTTTCATTATCACTTTCAAAAAAACAGCTTCCACGAACCTTGCGTGGTCATATTCCGGCGATCCGCCGGCTTTCAGAACGATGTCGTAACCGGGAAGTATGTATTTCCACCAGTGGCGGACAGCTTCACGGAAAAGCCGTTTCACACGGTTTCGTCCGACCGAACCCTTTACTGCACGATCCGGCACAACAAATCCCACCCGTCCGTCCGGCTTTACACTCCCCCTGCCCTTCAATTTCCCGGCAGGATGTATATAGACCTTCAGGAATGAAAATCGAAAGCGTCTGCCATTACGGATGATCCGCCTGAACTCGGATTCCCGAACAAGTCGGGGCGGCAGTCGATTTCCAGTGATTTTCGATTCCATTCCTGTCCGATAATCATACCATCACAGCGCAACTGAATGGCATAAAAAAAAACCGTGCAGGAACACGGGAGATCGCCGGCGGTGATTTTTCCGGCGGTCATTTCCTTCTTGACTGGACAGCAAGACGTTTTCGTCCCTTCGCGCGACGGCTTTTTATTACCCGCCGTCCACCGGGAGAACTCATTCTGTGACGAAACCCGTGCTTACGGGCCCGTTTTCTTTTCTTTGGCTGATACGTACGTTTCATAGGGCGTCACCGTCCTGCCCCATCCGGGCACACAAAAAAACCGCCCATCCGGGCAATCGTGGATATTACCACGTAAAATATTTTTTATCAACCCTGCGCTAATAGTCGAGGGGACTGGCGCACAATTTTACCGTGTGATAATATCCAATCTGCTTTAATGTTTAAACGGTAAAATCGTGTACCTGTCCCCGGTCAGGATAAGTCACCATAGAAAGACGTGACATAATCATGCCAACTTCCACGCAAAGAAAGGATCTGATTAACTTAATGCCTCATACATACGAACCACTGGACTTCCTCGCGATCAACACTATCCGAACGCTGTCGATTGACATGATCCAGAAAGCCAACTCCGGACATCCCGGGCTTCCCATGGGCGCGGCTCCGATGGCTTACGTTCTCTGGACAAGATTCCTTCGACATAATCCGAGTAATCCGAAATGGCCCGACCGCGACCGTTTCGTTCTCTCAGCCGGGCACGGCAGCGCTCTGCTGTACAGCCTCCTCCACCTGACCGGCTACGATGTTTCCATGGATGACCTAAAGGCATTCCGTCAGTGGGAGAGCCTTACCCCGGGACATCCGGAATCGTTCCAGACTCCGGGAGTCGAGGCGACCACGGGTCCGCTCGGACAGGGAACGGCGAACGCGGTCGGAATGGCAATCGCGGAGAGGTTTCTCGCGAACCGATTCAACCGTCCGGGCCACGAAATTGTCGACCACTACACATACGCGCTTGTCTCGGACGGCGACCTTATGGAGGGAATCAGCGCCGAGGTGAGTTCGCTTGCGGGTCACCTGAAACTCGGAAAGCTGATTTTCCTGTACGACTCAAACGACATATCACTCGACGGTCCCACGTCGATGACATTCACTGAAAATCTGCTTATGAGGTACGAATCGTACGGATGGCATACTCTGCTCGTCGAGAACGGCGACAAAGATCCCGCCGCGATCGATACGGCCATTGAGGACGCCAAATCCCGGACCGACCGCCCATCGATCATCGAAATAAAAACAACAATCGGATTCGGTTCGCCGAATAAAGCGGGATCGGAAAGTTCGCATGGAGCGCCTCTTGGCGAGGACGAAGTTATCCTCACAAAGAAACAACTTGGATGGGACAAGCCTGAGAAGACTTTCCATGTGCCGAATGATGTCGTTTCGCATTTCCATGAAGCTGTCGATCGCGGTAAAAAGGCACAGGATGAATGGCTGGAGAGTTTCGAATCCTGGGCGAAGAAATATCCGGAGCTTGCCGATGAGTGGCGGACAACGATGAACGGTGAACTTCCCGATGGCTGGGACGCCGATCTTCCATCCTGGAACGCCGGTGAAAAATTGGCCACGCGAGTCGCCGCGTCAAAAGCGATGAACGCAATCAGCGCCCGTGTTCCGTATCTGATCGGAGGAGACGCCGACCTGTCATGCTCGACACAGGTCGCGATAAAGGACGGCGGCTCGTTCGATGGAAACACAGGCAGGGGACGGAACATCCATTTCGGTGTCCGGGAACATGCGATGGCGGGGATTGTCAACGGCATGGCATGGCACGGCGGATGCCGTCCGTTCACATCGACATTTTTCGTTTTCTCGGATTACATGCGCCCGTCGATTCGAATAGCCGCAATGAACGGGCTTCCGGTGATATATGTCTGGACGCATGATTCCATCAGTGTCGGCGAGGACGGTCCCACACATCAGCCAATCGAACAGCTCAGCTCGCTCAGACTGATCCCGAATCTCGCGGTCGTTCGTCCGGCGGATGCAAACGAGGCCGCCGAGGCCTGGCGGTGGGCGATGGAACAAAAAACTCGACCGGTCGCGCTGATTTTAACCCGCCAGAAGGTGCCGGTTCTCGACAGGACCACTCTGGGAAGCGCGACCGATCTGCGTCACGGAGCATATGTCCTGTCCGATCCGGATGGTTCCAAAGACAATATCAAAGCGATAATCATCGGGACAGGATCGGAGGTTCACCTCGCGCTTGAGGCACAGAAAATCCTTGAGGGAGAAAATATTCCGGTGCGGGTTGTGTCGATGCCATGCTGGGAAACATTCAGTGAAGAGAGCAATGAATACCGGGAATCGGTTCTTCCGTCATCGATAAAGGCGCGGGTATCGGTCGAGGCCGGCGCGACGATGGGCTGGGAGCGATGGGTCGGCGATGAGGGCACGGTAATCGGGATCGACCGATTCGGCGCATCGGCACCGGGAGATGTCCTCACCGAAAAATTCGGATTCACACCGGAGAGAGTCGCGAAAGCCGTTAGGGAACTACTGTAAATTCATGCTATCGTTATGTTTATAAATGACTGTCTTAAAATCTACTAGTCTTTTGATAAA
>CBDUUJ010000347.1:0-3766 GCA_965370205.1 uncultured bacterium | reverse complement strand
ACCGATTCGGGAGGACTGGTTGAGCATGGAGGTCGCGATGCCGGGCTACGGGACTACGGGGTTTCCTCTTGGTAATCATCACCCATCATCATTTTGTAATGTTCAGGATGTCCTGTCACTTCGAATACTCTTCTAAATACATTTAAGTAAGATTGGGCATCTGCATTAGCATCAGAAACGTAAATATCATCAAAGGCATGATGAGAACCAGCATTCATCCATGAAAAGAGAGTTTTGCAAATATATTTTTCCTTTCCAGTAAATTTGTCATAAATATCAATTTCTTTTTGGTTTCCAAGAATTTTGAAATAATGCTCAATTATTCTTCTCAATGTATTATGAATCGATATATTGGCGCCATCGCAGTTTCGGACTTCCCTCCAGAGTAGTTCGTATGCCGTCTTGATTGGGTTATCCTCGTGCCTTTCAAGCTTTGATACATCATTCTGCTTCCTAACGATCCAGTATGTTTCATCATTCAATGCTCTGTCTTCTGACCGCCTGAAGTTGAAGGAAACCTCTTTATGAAAATAGACATTGTGGGTTAGTATAAAAATCTGTTTTATATACCCGGAGTCCGATCTGACTTCCTCAAACAATTGTTTGATTAAAGTACTGACAATAAAACAGACATCACTATCGAGGCTTGAGACAGGATCATCAAAAACGACAACACGGTCAGTTGTCATCCCACTCTCAGTTTCACTGCCTTTGAGATGGTGGAAAAAGTATAGAAATGTTAGAAAGTTCCTTTCCCCTTCACTTAGCGTTTCTTTCGCATCTTCCCCATTAGGTCGAACGAGTTTGTAATATCTCTTCTTTTCTGAATTTTCCAACTTGAAAGCAGTAAAGCCGAATTCGCTAAGAATCTCATTGATATCCTTAATCGTTGGCTCAATACTTGTAGTTGACTTTTCCAAGTTTCTTATTTTGGTCTCTTCATCATCCCTTGCATTATTCTTTGTGCTAATCTGTTGGTTTATTGAGGTAATTGCCTTTAAAAGAGCCTCCTTTTTCTTTTTGAAACTTGCTAAATCAATCTTGATTTCGTTTTCCAGCAAATACTTCCATACTTGTGATGAGAGCTTTTCCTTTTCATTGGCAAGATTAATAAGTAATTTATTATGTTCCTTGATCGCTGTCGATGCTGTGCCAATTATGCCCTTTATTTCAGTCAACACATTGGAGTGAGAATCAAGCTTCACACTTAAACTTGGCTTGTCACGTTTCGATTGAATCCGCTGTATGTTATTATTGATCTTGGACTCAAGGAGTTCTATCTCTGATCTGAGCTTGTCAACGTCAAGGAATTTGGAGGGTGAGACAAGGAGCTCATTCAAGCTTTCCACCAAAGGCTGGCTATATGACTTATAATTGTCGTTGAGCTTTTCAATTGATTTAATGTCGCTTTCAAATGTCTCATCGAAGTATTCGTTCAGACTTGATGCAAAAGACTCTTCTGTAACCTTCTGACAGAAAGGGCAAATCCCATCATTAACTTCAAAGTAGGCTCGTCCTTGTTTAACCCAATCGCTGTTGCCGAGTTTTTTAATCATTGCAGCGATATCAACATCTGTCTTTCCGATAACTTTCTTGCTAAGGATGCTATTTGACTCAAGGTTTAAAAGATCATCAAACTTGGGTTCTGAGATCTCTGCTTCTGTTTCAGGGAGTTCAGCAAAAACCGTTTCAGCTTTATTTTCAAGCTCCGCAAGAGATTTCAACTGAGCAGAATTCTCTTTGGCTTCAGTGAGTAGCCTATTCATAAAAGCAATTTTATTATTGCGAGTTCCTGTAAATGCTCCCTGGAACTTATCATCGAACTTCAGTTTAAGTGTCCAGCACTTCTCCGTAAATTCCGTCTCCAAGTCTTTCAGTTCAGATTCTTTACCTCCGGTACCATCATCCCCCTTGAGGGTTTTATTGATCCCTCTGATTTCATCCGCCAGTTTATCTACTTCGGATTTAGCATCAGCAATAAGCTTTGTAGTATTCTTGTCCTCATCGCCAAGAGTGAATATACCTTTCAGCTCAGGTGTCTGCTCGAAGGTTTGCTTCACGTAATCACGATTGTAGACTAAAGTTTCCAGCTTGTTTCCACCTGACCAATTGACAGAACAGTCTGGATAGGCAGTTTCATCAGCGATAATTCTGGAGATCGTGGTCTTTCCAGTCGCATTTACTCCAAAGATGAAATTGTGTTTTTTAAGATCCTTAAGCTCCTCTGGATCAGGGCCAAAGCTCGCTTCGTTTTTAATGAGAATACGTTCGATCATTTACTACCCCCAGAATTAGGTTTCGTTGCCCGGCAGCCATGACTGCCGGATTTTATTAATGGATCACTCCGGAAAATGTGATTCCGGGCTATGTGGCTTAAGTGGCGTGTCCCATCCATTAACCCCTCCCATCATTCTACATAAATCCAACCATAAAATCCATTTTAACCATTGCCAGGACTTGACAAAATAGCAAGATTGTGCTATACTCCCCTACGGAGGTCGAAATTACAACCCATCCTGCAGGATCATAAACGTATCAATACCAGCTTCGGGTTCCGGCGCTCGAAATAAAGAGAAACACGCCGGGCGTATTCTCTACCCGCGATAAGCGGGTCACCACACAGCCTGACCTGATCGGCTTCATCGGTCGGACTCAATAAGAAGAGACTGCCTTCTTTGTCAAGCCGGGGCAGCTTGTCGAATTTCTCGCTCTCTTGCGGGAAATAACCGACCTTTGTTCAGCGCCGGGACCCATTAGCTGGCCAATCAGATTAATAGACGAACAAAACGAACCGGAAAGAATCGATCTGCAAAATTAAATGGGGACAGTACTCAATGGCGCCTATCCCCCTGCCCATGCGCATCCTGCGAGTGATTCGGGAAGGTTGATTATTATCGCTATGATGCACCACAGCCGGAAAAGGAGCACATCGAAAAATCCGCGCTTCCCCTGCCCTCCCGACGACTCGGCTCCGATCACCGCGATTATGCCAAGAGGTATCGCAAGAAAAAGATGATAGAAAACATGTCCCGGTGTCCAGAAACTCAGAAAAATCAGAAGCGGGAGTATCCATAACATCGAGAACCAGATCCACCATCGGAGCATGGCGGAAACTTTTTTCAGATTCACAATCGCGGTCAGCCAGAGAGCCGGAAGAATTATCGCAAGCGCCGTGAACCATACGCTGTTGAGTAACAGGTCGTTTGTGCGCGCGCCGCCGAAATAGAACCCGACAAACGCCGTCAGGTTTTTTACGACACCAATCCGGATCGATTTTGTCCAGTAGGATTCCTGATGCGCGTACAGGGTCGCGTACTTGATAAGCCCGGCGATTGTGAATTCACCGGTCGGACCGAGCGCGATCGCCGCGACGATGATGTAAATAATAACCGGCAGACCAATCGCTATCGATGCCGTCCCCCAGAACCATTTCCACGAAATTTCCTCCCCCTCTTTTTTCATTCCGCGAATCAGGAAAAATAATCCCAGCAGAATAAACGGGACGATGATACTGACTATCTGATGAAACAGGATCGCGGTCGCGAGCCAGATTCCGGAGCGAATAAGCTGCACCGGACGACGGCTGAAACAACACGCCTGTATGCCGCATACTGCGATGACAAGAAAAAGAACCGGGGTCTGATACTGTGCGCCGTCGGTTGCATAGCGGAAGAATGTGACACTTGTCGCGAGGAAGACGCACCAGGGAAGCGGGTACGGGCTTCGCGGGACGATCCGAATCAGCATCCGGTAAAACAGCAGGATA
>CBDUUJ010000346.1:0-3766 GCA_965370205.1 uncultured bacterium | reverse complement strand
CCCGGACATGAATAAATTTTTACTTTCTAAAATGGGTCTAAGAATCCGTAGAACAGCACGGCAGTGCGTCATCATTCCGGGTGGAGAAACACCATAGGACGCACTGCCGTGCGTCATCATTCCGGTTGGAGAAACACCATAGGACACACTGCCGTGCTGTTCTACGGACTATTATTTTTCAGTATATAAACAGAATAATAATTATAATAAATCAATCCGCGATGCAATAAATTCAATCCGCGATATTTATTAAATCTCAATCCGCGATACAATAATTTCAGTCCGCGTAAATCGGTTGGCGGTATGTCTCCAGCTTGGGAAGATTTTCAAGCGCCTTGCTTACGCTGTCAATCGCGCGTTCGATTGTATCCTGCGGACACGCGAAGCTGAACCGTATGTAACCCTCGCCGAATTTCCCGAAACAGGTTCCGGCAAGCGCCGCGACATTCGCTTTCTGTAAAAGGTATGTCTCGATGTCGCGCGAGGTCCATCCGAACTCCCTGAAATTGGCGAACGCGTAGAATGTTCCAGCCGGTTTAATGCAGCTCACATTGTCAATTGAATTCAGACCCGCGACGATAAGCTCTCTTCGTTCGTCCAGTTCCTTCATCATGTCGGTGATGCAATCCTGCGGACCCTCATATGCGGCTCGTGCGGCTATCTGCGCAAACGCCACCGTGCATGAGGCGCAGTTATTCATCAGTTTCGTGACATGGCTCGAAAGCCCTTCCGGCATGGCTCCGTACCCGACTCGCCAGCCCGCCATCGAGTATGAATTCGACAATCCCTCCACAAGAATCGTCCTGTCCTTCATTCCGGGAAGACCGATTATCGACCTGTGTGTCAATCCATCGTAAAGGATGGTCGAATAGGTTTCATCCGACAGCACCCAGCAGTCGAATTCCTTCGCGACCTCGCTTATCACAACGAGATCATGATCGGTCAGAACCCCGCCAGTCGGATTCTGCGGCGAGTTGATGATGATCATCTTCGTGTTCTCATTCGCGAGGCGCCACAGGTCCTCGTGACGGAAACAGAATCCGATATCCTCCCTCAAGGGAAGCGGAACGGCTTTCGCGCCCAGGAATTCTATGATCGATTTATATTTCGAATAACCCGGGTCCGGATAAATGACCTCATCACCGGGATTGATAGTCGCCTGAAGCCCGAAGAAGAGCATCGGCTTGGCGCCGGGTGTGATCACGATCTCGCTGCGCTTGACCGGAACGCGCCGGGTTCTCAGAATATAGTCCGCGAAAACCTCCCGGACCTCCGGAAGACCCTTTGACGACGTGTAGTGCGTGTAACCGTCATCGAGCGCCTTTTTCGCGGCATCAATGATAAATTTCGGGGTGTCGAAATCAGGCTCGCTGATTTCCATGTGGATCATTTCGATCCCCTGGGCCTCAAGAGCCTTTGCCTTGGCAAGCACCTCAAATGCGGTCTCTTCGCCGAGATGCGCCATCGAGTCGGCAATCTGCATAATGGATCCTCCCTCTGATCTGAAAATCAAATACCGGGTATACCCGATACTTTAACCCGCTCGCCGGGGATGTCAATTATAGCCAGACGTTCCGGGAACTGTAAAGCCAGAAATCAGGTTTCCTATGAGAATAAAATATGGAAAGGTGATCTCCGGTCACCCGGCGTTCATCATCTTTGACTGAAGAGGGTACACTTTTTTTTGCTCCGCAGATCAATGAATAATTCAAGATCGCAGAATGCAAAAACAAAGTGTCCCCGAATATGAATCAAAAAACCGCGATATTTAATCGCGGTTTCTATCGGTAAATTTGAAAGTGAATTTTTAATCAGCTCGCTATTTCGTGGGCGCGGACCTCGCGGATTACGGTCACCTTGATCTGGCCGGGATAATCAAGCTGGTCCTGGATTCTGTCGGCCACTTTCCGCGCGAGAAGCGGAGTAAGCTGATCGTCGATTTCCTCCGGGACGACAATAACACGAATCTCGCGACCCGCCTGGATCGCGAAACACCGGTCGACACCCTCGAATCCGCTTGCGATATCCTCAAGATCGGTCAATCTGCGGATATAGCTGTCAAGGGTCTCGCCGCGAACACCGGGTCGTGCCGCGGAAATCGCATCCGCGGCCTGCACCAGTATGGCCTCGATAGTCTTCTGCTCGACCTCGGCATGATGTGCAGCGATCGCATGCACAACGCCCTTGGGTTCCTTGTACTTCCGGGCAAGTTCGGCGCCGATGGAAGCGTGCGTGCCCTGTGCGTCGTGATCGAGAGCTTTTCCTATGTCGTGGAAAAGCCCGCATCGACGAGCGAGTGTCGGATTGGTGCCAAGTTCAGCCGCGAGATTACCGGTGAGATAGGCCACTTCGATGGAGTGTTTCAGGATGTTCTGACCGTAGCTCGTGCGGTATTTGAGCCGTCCAAGCAGTTTTACAAGTTCAGGATTGACATCACCGATTCCAACCTCAAGTACGGACTGCTGACCGGCCTCCCAGATCGATTTTTCGATTTCCTTCTTGGCCTTCTCGAACGCCTCCTCGATCCTGGCGGGATGAATGCGCCCGTCCTGCACGAGTTTCTCAAGAGCGAGCCTTGCAACGGCGCGTCTGACCGGGTCGAACGCCGACAGCACGACCGCCTCGGGAGTGTCGTCGATGATAACCTCGACCCCCGTCAGGGTCTCGAATGTTCGGATGTTGCGGCCCTCACGACCGATGATCCGTCCTTTCATGTCATCTGATGGGAGTTTGACTTCGCTTGTGGTGGTCTCTGCGACATGATCGACCGCGGTACGCTGAATCGCGAGAGTGATCAGCTTCTTTGAGATCTTCTCGCCGTCTTCCTTTATACGTGCTTCATGGTCCGCAAGCCTTCGCGCATGTTCGAGGTCGAGTTTCTTGTCTGTGCGCTGCAGGAGATATTCCTTCGCCTGCTCCTGGGTGAGTCCGGCGATTCGCTCTATCTCCTTGTCCTGCTGGTTGATCTTTTCCTCAAGATCGAGTTCAAGTGAAGCTAATCGCTTCTCTTTTTTGTCCAGATTGTCAAGGCGCTTTTGTACGTTATCGAGTTTTCTGTCAAGTGTCTCTTCTTTACGCTGGAGCTTAACTTCCTGACGCTCAATTTCCTTTCTACGCTTCTTTACTTCCCGATCTGCATCATTTCGCAGTTGTTCCGCTTTGTCCTTAGCCTTGATGATTACAGCGTTTGCTTTTGCTTCCGCCTCAGTCCGTGCTTCCTTGAGAATCCTGTCGGCTTTTTGGGTAGCATTCTCTACCTTGGTTTTTTCCAGTAACAGCTTTATAAACCAGCCGCCAATACCTCCCACGAAGAAGCCCAGTGCAAGGGCGATAATTGTTGCAGGTTGTATCATATATAGTAAACACCTCCAGGGGTTGTTCTATCATATTTTTATCCGATACCATCCTTGGTCACCTCATAATAAATGCACAAAACAGCGCCATCTCCTCCCGGATCGGAATGGGATGAAATGGCACAATCCAGCAACCGTAATTCTAATCCAAATCGTTACTTTAAGCAATGTTATGGCTTACATATTAACCCTTTAGAGCGAAATTTACCGTGTGAATCCCAAATTCCGGTTCAATCCGCATTCAATGCTTCTGTGGGTACTGCATCCGGAATCTCTACATCGATCTCCTCTTCAATTCCGCACTCCCGTCGAACCGCCGTCTCGATCTCATTCAGAAGATCAATATTCTCCTCAAGGAAATCGCGTACGTTCTCGCGTCCCTGACCGAGCTTCTCATCGTTATAGGCGAACCA
>CBDUUJ010000345.1:0-3775 GCA_965370205.1 uncultured bacterium | reverse complement strand
CTGTATCCCGGGAAGTGGTGGTAACCCGACCGAGCCGGAGATATTGGCCTCATTGGATCTTCCTTAGCCATCCGACCTCGCGCTTGACGAGAAGCTGCTCCCGGTCGCTGACAGTTGGCAAGGGCTTAAAATTTTCGACCGCACCGATCCTGTTAACCTGGATTACATCTGTAACTGGAACGGTGACACAGTATATTCAGTGTGCTTCGATGGCTCGTATGCCTACTGTGGAGGCTATGACGAATTCTCCGTGATTGATCTCTCGACTCCGTCATCACCCCAGAGAGTTGACTATGTTACCTTCTGGGATGGTTGGACAATCGATAAAGTGGACAACTGGGTTTACTGTGCAAATTATTACGGCGATTTTCTTCCGGTCGAAGTGACAGACCCTTATAACATCGTAGCCTATCCGGAATTGGAACTGGGTTATGGAGCAACGTACGAGATGGATATAAGAAATGATGTAATTTATATTGCGCAATCCAATACAGGAAATCTTGCCCTCGACAGATCCACACCATCCGCTCCGGAGATTGTCAATACTTTCGGAAGCACCTACCCCCACGGCTTGCTCGTTGAAGAAAACACTTTGTACTCATTAGATTATTCATCCGGCGAGCTTAGTATTTACAATCTTGCAGTTGATCCTGTCGATCCACCCAAGCTCGGCGGTTCGACCGATGGCCCCGGCTCATCAAGCTATCACGTTGTTATTCTTGGGGATTACGCTTATGTCACACGGTTTGATTATGGGATTGTTGTATTTGATATATCGGTACCATCGTCCCCCGAATATATCGGCGACCTGTTATTGGACGGCGCTTTTGTCATTGCGACTGACGGTACTTTGATTTATGTGCTGGCGGGTAGCTGGCTGTATGTGGTGATCTAGACCAACCCCATTAATTATTTTTCAATTCTGCTGGCATGCTGGGACTATTGAAAGCATGTAAAAAAACTCCGGTACCCCACCCTTTAGGGTGGGTCCTTTAGGGTGGGTCCTTTAGGGTGGGCGATCCCAGAAACCATGCGTCTTCTACCCACCCTAAAGGGTGGGGTACCGGAGTTTTATCAACAGTCCCAGGCTACTGCAAACTGGCAGTCTGCGCCACGAGAATAAATACTTATTTTGTGGATTTGGTATCAAATATCCCATCAGGCGCACGGGCTGATCGGTTCATGTGCTAGAATTCAATCTCCAGGGAGCTGATGATGACATGGCCGGAAAGAATAAATCCATTGGCGTACTCATAAGCGGACGGGGCAGCAATCTTCAGGCAATAATCGACGCATGTCAGTCAGGTCGGATTGATGGCGAAATCACCGTTGTAATCTCGGATGTCGAGGACGCTTACGGTCTCGAACGCACGCGAAACGCCGGCATAAACGCGGTATATATCCCATGGAAAAAAGGCCGGAGGAAAGATTGGGAAGAAAGAGCGGTCGAGCTGCTTCTTGAGGCAGGCTGCGAGCTTGTCTGTCTCGCGGGATTCATGCGGATAGTGGGCGGCACTTTAATGAAGGCTTTCCCGAACCGGATATTGAATATTCATCCCGCGCTGCTCCCGAGTTTCCCGGGACTGGATGTGCAGAAAGCGGCTCTGGACTGGGGCGTCAAATATTCCGGCTGCACGGTTCATTTTGTCACGAGCGATCTCGATATGGGACCGATAATTGTGCAGAGAGCTGTCAGGATCGAAGAAAATGACACCCCCGACACTCTCGCGGCACGCATCCTGGAGCAGGAGCATCAGGCGTATCCCGAAGCCATCGATCTGGTTCTCTCCGACCGTGCCGAGATACAGGGACGACGGGTATTTATTCATCCGAAGAAGTAATGTATCTCAGTCCTGCTTGCCGATAAAGATTCCTCTTCCGGATAACCCATGCTGAAAGTTGAGACACGCCATGATTCAATCTGAAAAAATATTTCGATCTGCATCCATGTTTGCGATTATCATTTGTGTTTTCATCCCGATAATGCTGACGGGATGCCCGGAGCCTCAGAAACCTCCTCCTCAGGATGAAACCAATCCGATATTCGCTCCTGAAAATCTCCTTGAGATTCCGCCTCTCGAAACTGCATTCGAGTACAAGGGAGAGAAACTCGACTGGTCGATTGCTCCCCATCCGAGGATCATGGCCCGTCCGGAGGGAATTGAATACCTCAGGAACGATCCGCACAACCGGCTGACTGAGACCCTTGTCGGCGCCGCGCAGCAATTTCGGGAGCAGGCCATGACCGATCCGAACTTCATGGAACCCGCCGCGCCGCTGATCTGGGCGTGGGGATATGTCCTGACCGGTGATGAATCGTATCTTGAGCTTGTACGGGGAACTTTACCCGTTCTTCTGAAATTCCCGCCGATAGCAAAAGCTCCGGAGGGCGCGAATATCCCGTTTCTCTACCAGGCATCAGCACTCGGTGGAATTTACGATCTCCTCTACAACGATCTGACCGAATCGGAACGCGAGGGGATTGAAAAAGTGCTCAGGGAGACCGTGTTTCACACGCTCGCCTACAAGGTCACCACGTACGATGAAAATATCAATTTCTGGGAGATGGACCCGGACACGAATTACTATGTGACTTTCCACTCGACAGCGGGACTGGTCGCGATCGTTCTCGCGGGCGTTGAACCCGATGCTGAAACGCTCGCCGAGCACTGCTGGACGAGAATTCAGGATTCGATGGACGCTTTCGCGAATGAAAATGGCTGGCGCGAGGGACTTACGTATCTCGATTTCTGCTGGGGACAGTTCGCGTGCTATTTCTTTCTCGCGCTGGAAAGAAACACCGATCTGAAACCGTTCGAGCATCCGTGGTTCGAGAAAAGCATTCCATGGGCGGAAGGGGGGGTGCTTCCGGACAGAAAGACAATCGCGTGTTTCGGAGATAACGAACCGGAGAATTACTCGGTCGGATCCTGGCTTCATCGGGTCGGTACGCTGATCCACGGCTGGAATTATATTGACGAAGCCCGATTGATCGGCGAAGCGATAAAAGAATCGGATGCGCCTGCTGAAATGACGCATCTCGCGCTTGATCTCCCAATTTTCGATGCGATATGTGCTGAAAGGGAGCCGACTTACCATGAATGGCTGGAAATGGAACTTATTGAACTTTTGCATGTTGAGCGGTTTCCCGGAATTGAGTGGGGGTACATTCGAGCTGGAGAGAATAACCAATGGGGTGGCGAGGATGATTTCTATCTCGCGTTCAAGTCGGGAATATCCGGCTACGATCACAATCATCTCGACCAAGGCTCATTCATTCTGGCCGCATACTCAGAAATCCTTCTATCCGATCCCGGTCGGGGCGGTCCGGACATAATCCGCCGGGACCCGTCACTGAATTGCCTTTTTGAAGCGGGATTGGGGCATAACACGCTGATTATCGGCGATGGCTGCTACATGGACCTCGAATTATTCCCCGACAATCCGAAATATTTCGCCCGACCCGGAACAATTACATCGGGAGTGCTGACATTGGAATACGCTCAGTACACGACCGACAATTCCGGGCTTTATCCGTCCGAACCGCTCACCGATTTTCGAAGGACCTTTCTTTACATCCGACCGGGCGTGATCGAGGGCTGTGAACTCGGCGCGTTGATAATCGCCGATCGAGTGGCCTTCTTCGAGGAGACTGAACATTCGTTTCTGTTCCATACTCCCGGCACAGTCGAATTTCTCGATTCGGACGGCGACGGCGAGTTTGACATCGGGACTGCGCAGTTGATAAATAATGGCGCAAGACTCGATTATTACG
>CBDUUJ010000344.1:0-3787 GCA_965370205.1 uncultured bacterium | reverse complement strand
AATGGCTCTTGTCAATGATCTCGATCCCCATGTTTGTGGTTGAACCGAGTGGCGGTTGTATAAACACGGTAATGTTGCACGTGAACTGGGCCGACCGGATCGGAAGAATTTCGACAGTTCCGCTGATGGGGTCGATATTCACATCCCAGTACCCCCAGAGTTGAGCCGATGCGATTCCGGATGGACTGTGGTTTTCAGGACTGCTGGATAAGTCCGGCGCCATAGGGTGGTTGTTGTCTGCACAAGAGCAAAGGACAACTACCAGCGCCAATATGAGCGTAGTGTGGAAATACCGAGTAATCATTGTAAATCCTCCAGGCATTTATACTTAAAAGAGAGAATACGAACCGGATAATAAAGTCTACCGGATTCTGTTTACTATATCAATTCTTTTTTATGATTATATTTAACACCGGCATCTAAATTTGCGAGAGATCAGATCAGTTGCTATTCTTTATTAAAGGATTTCTTCCGGAGGTATTTTCATGTGTACAGGCAAAACTTTACCGACCATTATATTGGCAGGAATGCTTGTCATCTTTGTTGCCGGATGCGGTGGATCGGCATCGCCGACAGCTCCGAATACTACAGGTCCTGAACTGTCCGATTCCCGGCTCGCGCAGTCGAATCCAAACGAATTCTGCTGGGGACTCTATGATATCGGCATCGATCCGGTCACAGAATCAATCGATATCATCCCGCTGCGGACCGCGATGTTCGAGGCGAATGTGACCAAATTCCTCCATCCGCCACTCGCGCCGATCAACCTCCTGACAATGTCCATTCAGCCGGGAACGATTTTTCCCAATGGATATATCGTCGTGAATATCAGCATCAGGCATCCGTTTCCCGGAACCAACCTTCCGGGATTCGACGTGATGGGAATTTTCATGCCGCCCGATGGAAATAATGTGAGCGCATGGGATTCATCGCTGACATTCAATCTGCCGTGCGATCCCGGCGGAGCGAGGCTTCTCAATCCGGATGGTTACACGCGATGGTGGAACCAGGTCGAGTTCACAAGCTACGACACGATTTTCGGATACACCGAGGGTGCGATGGCGGTGCATGGATTTGAATCGTCGAGCACATTGAATCCGTTTAAATATTTCGCGGACAATCTTGATCCTGAAGACCCGTTCGACTTTCCCCATCTCAACATGACCGATCGCGGCAGTTTCGCGACAGTTACTCCCGGAATCAACACGCGGCGCTATGAAATCCAGTTCCCGATGGGACCGTTAAAGCCCGATTTTCGATTTAAATACGCGATCACGTCAAGCTACTGGGGTCCCGAGGGCGATTTCACTCCTCCCGCCGAAACCGAAGATTTCCCGCTTTCTGCAAACCGCGCCGAGGCTTCGCAGATTTTGGTTTCCGACGGCGGAAGCGGGGCATTTTATGAGAACGAAACGACATACGGCGGCGATCTTGTTCTCAATCTCGAAATAACGGACTGGCAGGGGATGGAGAGCATGGACGGTCCGGTAAGCGAGATCGGGGGAATCTATGCGGAGTCGCCGACACTTTTCGACGGCGTTGTCGATCTCATGGAGACCGGAATCATCGCATATGAGCCGATGAATCCCACGATGAGCCTGAATGGATGCACGATCAATGGCGTCACTCCCGATGGCGTTTTCGATCAATATCTGCTGATCATTATCACAAGCGCGAATCCGACTGATTACTCGGTGCAATTGCCGGATGTCGGCGGGTTCGATTATCCTGAGGACGCGGTTCTCGCAGCGTTTACAGTCTGGGAGGCGCCGATCAGCCCGTTCGCGCCACAGGAAGAAGATCCCTGCGATGAGGGACCGAACCTGATCTGCTCCGGTGATGGAAACGTGTTCTGCGACGACTGGGTTGAGTTTGATGACAATGAACAATTGTACCGGAATATTATCACTTTCGATCTGGGCGGACCGAATTCGGATAATACGGTTGTTAAATACTACACCGGTCACGGGGGAAACCATAACAATTCATTAATTACCGGGAATATTAAAAATTACACTGAGGATGAAGGTTTCACTCTTGTCGATACAAATGAGGAACCGATCGATACAACCGACTGCAGGATCATCTTTATTTGTCTTCCCGGAGATAAATCCAGTGCGCAGCCCTTTACTCAGGCGGAATATGATGATCTTGTGACATTTATGAATGAGGGCGGACGGATCGTGATAACGCAGGAATATTCCGATGGCTCGTCGCAGATACAGGCAGGTAATAACCTTCTTGATGGGCTTGGGAGCTCGATTGACCGGCTCACCACATCAACCTCGGGCAAGCTTCACGCCGTGCCGAACGAGTGTTACGCGATCACCGATGGTGTCGGCATGGTATACGTTCCGGCGTACACGAGTTTCTCACTTGGGTCGGGCGATATGAGTTTCATCGATGACAGCCAGGATTGGCATGTGCTGGTCGGCGACTGGCTGTAATGCAGCAGCGCTGATATCCCTGTCGGTATTAGGCCGGTAAGGATACCGGCGGTACAGCCGGCTGGAAGCCAGCGCTACATTTGATAATTCTGTAATTTTCTATAACCCTCTCCGCATCCTCCACTTCCGGGGATGAATGTCGTGGTCGTTACGGTTTCGATTCCTTCGTTGTTATCTTCACCACCCATGATGAATGTCGGGGATGGTTTTGAGTCGATAACATCCAACGGACATTTTTCATCCCGTTTTCTTTCCCTGCCGTTTGATGACCTGAATACTAAAAGGAACCTTCGATCATCGCTGAATATCCATCCTGCGCATCCCTCGATATCAACTCGCATCGAGCACATGCCGGTCTTGTTCTTCTCATTCGAAAGCCTTTCCTTTATCTCATTAAATTTCTCGACAGGCATTGATGAAGGGTCAAATTCATCTTCACCGGGTTTCAGCCTGAAAAGATTCCAGTACGACCAGTACTGCCACCACGATTCCGGCGGCGACCATGATAATCCTATCCTGAATACATCGAACCCGACCGGCTTTTCCGATTGAAATGAAATCGTGATTTTTTCCTCAAGACGAACAGGATCATCGAGGAGTTTGTAATTCAGTTCGATATCGGCATGGGCGATATTTCCCTGAATCGTGATGCCGTCATCGGTCCCGAACCATGTAACATTCTCCAATGCAATATGCGACAACCTTGGGATTCCTGTTACCGTTGCAGCAACATGAATCCTTCCCGACAGCCATGTGATGTCGGTGCCGTAGTCGGTGAATTCGAGTATTGGTCCGGAGCGTGACGGTTCAAGACTCAGCTTGAAGTTGCCGAGTGTAAGTTGCAGAGGATCCTGGCTGAACATGGCATTTTCCAGTTCTACAGGAGGGATACCTTGTCGGAGAATTCGGGGAAGGCTATCGAAACCCCGCGTGTGTCGAAGAACATCTTGCTTTTATTGATGATATTCTCCCAGTCGTAGTTGGAGTGATTGACCAGGCATAAAACGAGGTCGGCGTTTTCGATCGCGGCATCGTTGAGATCGATTGATTCAAGCTGCACAGGTTTTTCAAGCACAGGCGCGTAATCGGATGTGCGCCGTCCCAACTCGACACCGGGGACATACGGATCGTTGTAGGAAACATCCGCATCGTGGTGAAGCAGAAGTTCGATAACCCGCAGGGCAGGGGAGTTGCGCGCGTCATCGCAGTTAGGCTTGAATGTCGCTCCGAGCGCAAAAATTTTCGCGCCGCGCATCGATATCCCGTTCCTGTTCAGAACCCTCGTTATTCTCTGAAGCACCCAGTCCGGCATGCGGAGATTCGTCTCGGCGGCAAGCTCG
>CBDUUJ010000343.1:0-3806 GCA_965370205.1 uncultured bacterium | reverse complement strand
ATATGTAATTTCTTTGTCCCTGTATTTATGAATTGATTTCTTTGTCCCTGTATTTATATGTAATTTCTTTGTCTCTGTATTTATAATATGATTTCTTCCCCGCTGATTATACACCAGCCGCTCCGGCTTCCGATAGTCCTCTGCAGAAAGCACCCATCCTGACCGTAGCGCTGGCATCCCTGCCGGCTGTAACGCCGGCTTCCAGCCGGCATCTTCATATGCTTAAAAAATAAATATCCATCACCCACTTCCCAATGTTTAAGTTTGATGTTAGGATATTAACAGGAATGGCATCATATGCCTTACCTGAGGGGCATTATTAAACCGTAGATAAATACTCAAGGAGGCTCCCATGTTTTCCCGTAGCCTGGTTTCCGCTTTCCTTGGCATCGCATTTGCATTTATCCTCCTGGGATGCTCAGGTGGCTCAACTCCTTTAACACCCGACCCGAATAATTCCGGCGATTCTTCACCCTCCATCACCCGCGAACAGACCACACTCTCCAATCCCCACAACCCCTGGGGAATGTGGCTCGTTCGTATCGAGGCCGCCACCGGCGCGACCGAAGTAATCCCCCTGCGCTCGGTCATGTGGCACATCAATGCAATTCCCTTCCTCGAAAAAAATCACCAAAGCACAATAATCTTCAAGGATGTCGTCGTCGATCAGGCCGCTGTTGAGTTGAACGTCGGACTCCTGCATCCGTTCCCGACTCTCTACCAGTGGTCCGGCTTCGATGTCAGGGGAATTTTCATCTCGGACGGCTCATTCAATAATTTCGCCTCCAACGGCGATCTCGTAATGAGCGATGTGGATGAGCCGAGGCTTGTCAACGCCGACGGCTGGACCCGCTGGTGGAATCCGTATGAATTTCCATCCAATGAAACAATCCTTGGACATGTCGACGGTCTTTACGGGCTGAAGGACTCGGAGATTCATTTCCAGAACACCCTGAACCCGTACAAATATTTCTCCGACGATCTCTCCCAGACCGAAGATTTCCCGCAGGACCTGGATTTCGACCGCCGGGGAATATTCACCGCGGGATCGAGCATCAAATACCGCCACTATTCAATCGATTTCGGCGACACGCAGAACTGGTATGTTTTCAACTATGCCGTCGATGCATGCCATATGTTCGACTCATCCTATGATGGGTATTCGACTCCCTCACTGAGCGAGCTTCCCGACCCGTTCTTCCCAATCGAGGCAAATATGCCTGAAGCGTTCGCAATTGAGGTTGAGCCATCCGTCAACACGCTGTACTGGGCTGACGATACCCATTTCGGCGGCGATATCGTGCTCGATATCAATATCTTCGACTGGCAGGGAATACAAAGTGCGCATGGAATTCCGGGAGAGATCGAGGAGATCAGGGTTGAGAGTCCCGCACTCAAGGGAACTGAAGTGATCACAACCGCCAATGTCACCGGATCCGATCCGAATTATTCAACTTACATCGTGGAACTCACCAATTGCCATCCCGATGGTCTGCTCAACCAGGAAATCCTGGTTACCGTTATTTCAAATGAAGGAACATATGGTGTAGGTTATGATGAGTTCGATACGACATATAACGGAAACCCATCCGATAAAATCTGCGCTTATTACCTGTACACGCCGTCTGTCTCACCTGAAATTCCAACGCAGGATGAAATCTTAACTGTCATCAACCCCAATGGCGGCGAGGTGCTGGCTGCCGGAACATCTCACGATATCATCTGGTTTTCAACCGGCGGCATAGCAAACGTCAACATCGAATATGACGCGGGCTCGGGCTGGCAGACCATCCAGGGCGGCGCTCCAAATACCCATTCATATTCCTGGAATGTGCCCGTCGGCCTGGCATCCACCACCGTTAAAATCCGGATATATGACGCCTCCGACATCGATCCCGTTGACGAATCGGACGATTTCTTCAGCGTCGATTACGTCGATGTCACTTTCCCAAATCAGTCGGGCGATGATTTCAATGTCGGCGTGACCGGACAACTCATCACATGGGATACCGGCGGCGGCACCGATGTTGTCGCGAACGTGGAAATTGAATTTTCAGAAAATGGTTTGTCAGGTCCATGGAATACGCTTCTCGGAGCCGGCAACCTGCCCAATACCGGAAGCTGGGAATGGGTACCGACCCTGGATGATGTCACAACTAATGGGCGGATCAAAATTACCGATGTCGATCACTCTCTGATAAACGATACGAGCGATGCCAATTTCGTCGTCTCCGAGCTTCCGACCATAACTGTAACCAGTCCCAACGGCGGGGAGGTCTGGGTATCCGGAGAGCAGCACGATATAATATGGTCATCGACCGGCCCGATTACTTTTGTCAATATTTACTATTCCATAAACGGAGGCTCTGACTGGTCTCCGATCACTACACATGCAAACAATAATGGCGTTTATGAAAACTGGGATACATCTTTGATTGCCTCAGCAGACATGCTGGTTCAGGTATGTAATGAATATCTTTTCGTTCCATTGGATAACTCCGACGCTGTATTCGCGATTGATAACATCCATGTGACCTGTCCAAATACCGCATCCGATGATTACATTGTCGGAACAGCGAAGAACATCACATGGACAACCGGAACAGGTCCGGGCGGCTTCATCCAGAATGTCCATATCGAATTTTCTATGACAGGCGAAAGCGGAACATTCAGTACGCTTGTTGGTAGCACGCCTAACGATGGAAGCTGTCCGTGGACTCCGGTTATTGGCGATGTCACGACCCTGGGCAGGATTCGTATCACCGATGTCGATCACCCGGTATATACAGACATGAGCAACGCGGATTTCGAGGTTTTCGAGAAAGCGGAACTAACATTGGCGGAATATCGATCATGGTTCACCGGCGGTATAAAAAATTATCGGGGACAACAGACATCAAGCATGCCCGCTCAATCCTATTACAACGGCACGATCACAAGCTGGGATTTCACATCCGCTCCACTCTTCGCAGCCATCGGTGGAATTGATATGCAAGTGACATTCAACAACAATGTTCCACGAATTGCCGGAGCGCCATCGTGGGGAACCGATTCCTTGGGTATGCGGACAAGTATTAACGGTCCGGCTGGTCGTCGGGCATGGTGGGTGTTCCGGTTCAACACCGGCACAAACAGGCTGTACAACCGCGGCAGCTCTTATTACAAGGATGCGACATTTACTGATATTACATGGCCGGGCTTGTGTATTGATTATATTGAATGCGACATGACCGAACAATTTGGAATTAGCACAACAAATGACATACAGTTCCCTCTTGATGAGGATTCCGCCACGACAACGCTCAGCGGCAACGGATTTCTATATTGGGTTAATAATGATTGGTTGTGTAGTCAATATAACGACCAATGGGCAGTTAATTACGCATCCGGAAGTGAATGGAATGTTCTCGCTTACGGGGATGTAACGGTACCCCACAGCGGCGGCACGACATATCCGCACTGCCTGCTAATTAAACTCAAGGTGAATATCGGACTACCGGCCCAGATCGTTCATACCGGACAACTCCTGTATCAATGGATCGACTGCGACACCGGGTTGGTCGTCGCGTTCATCTGGACTCATAACGAGGGCAACTCAACGGCTGGTGCTCCTTATACATACGGCTACACAGGCAACCTCGTCAATCAGGGAATAATCGCCGCGTATAATTAGTCCAGAAAAAATCAAAATCTCATCAGCAAATTCCATAAGCCCTGCCACATTCGGTGGGGCTTTTTTCTTTATCTGCCAATACCTGGAAACAAATTTTACTATTGCGCGGATTTCGTAGAACAGCACGGCAGTG
>CBDUUJ010000342.1:0-3810 GCA_965370205.1 uncultured bacterium | reverse complement strand
GTTTGTGGGCGGCATAGATGGGTTTTAGTTACTAAATATTTTAGTGCAGGAGTATGCTGATTGATGTTAAAAATCTGAGACTCCGGGATTCCAGACTTTTTCGACACTCCCATTCCTTCCGGCAATATCCCCAATCAATTCAATATCACCTCATTTCAAGCCGATACTAATGAAAAGCAGATGTGACAGGCATCCGCAGGATCAGTCCCGGCGATCTGTCGCTGACCGGTTGATTTTCCGGCAGGCTGGTGCTAGGCTTTTGAACTTGAATGCCCGTAAACGGGTCGTTAAGTGCTGCATTTATTTACGGCTTTGGAAGGAATATCGCGCTTTGATGCATATAAAAAAACCGGAAACAGAAGGACGGAAAATCTGGCGGATTATTCTGCCGGTTATCCTGTGGCTGCTTCTGACCTCCCCTCTTTACGCGGATATCATTTATACGGTCAAGGACGGCGACAGCGCATGGTCGATCGCCGTGCATTTCGGCATCAGCCTTGACGATCTCTATGAAGCCAACGGATGGGCTTCCGATGAGAATCCGGTATTGCATCCCGACCAGAGAATAGCGATCCCGTCGGATCGGGACGATGAATCCTCCGGCTCAGAGAATGAAACCAGCGGGGAAACCACCTACATAGTCCAGTCGGGCGATAATCCATCCATGATTGCCCATCGATTCGGAATCGGTACTCTTACTCTCCTGGAATATAACGGACTGACCGAAAACGACCTCATTCAGCCCGGCCAGCTCCTGAAAATTCCACCGGACGATTACGAGTATCAGGGCAATGCTGAAACGGATGAGAGCACTGAAGCCGACAACGATCCCCCTCCGGAACCCATACAGTACACAGTACAGGCGGGAGATAATCCATGGGGCATCGCGCGGCGGTTTGGTCAGACAGTCCAGTCGCTTCTCTCATTCAACAATCTCACTGCAACCGCAGTGCTTCATGTCGGGGATATTCTGCTGATACCCGCGGACGCGGGAAGCCTGTCCAGCAGATCAAATACCTGGATCGATTACATCGTCGTACCCGATGACACACTCAGCGGTATTGCCAGCGCACATGATGTATCCCTTATTGCCCTGGCAGAGGCGAATAATATCGGCACCGGCGATATCCTTCGCGACGGTCAGCGGATAAAGATCCCCTCCTACCGGTCAATCCCGGCTCAAGAGGGAACCGATTCGGAACCCGCACCACCGCTTCCTCCCGAGGACCTCTCCGGCGAACTCACCCCTCTTCCCCGCATTAGTGATTTTTCCGATGCCGCTGAAACCAGCGAGGGACTTTCCGGCTGGCATTCGGAGATATTCGACTTCACAAAGATCGAAGCAGCCGACACGTCCACATCCGATCCCATACCGGTATCGGACGGCGGCCTCAGCGTTGACGGTTATTTCGACGACAACACGCCGTATCATCTTTACACGGTACGTCGCGGAGACACTATCGGGGAAGTCGCGCACTCGTTCGGAATCACGCAGAGTGAACTTATGTCCCGTAACGGTCTCGACATCCGCAGCATGCTTCGAATCGGCCGGGACCTCAGGATCCCGCTGCCAAAACCGACATCGCCGCAGACAGGATCGGGTTCATCGGGTTCCATCACCTGGGGAGCACCCGGAATATCCATCGGTGACGGAACAGGCACCGATCTGGGTCGCAGCCTGGTGGAGGAAGCATCAAAATACCTGGGAACCCCCTACTCATGGGGCGGTGTCAGTCTCACCAGCGGAGTTGACTGCTCCGGATTCACCCTGGCGCTTTACAACCAGATCGGTATCAGCCTTCCTCACAGAGCACGTGACCAGGCGGAGTGCGGTGTCGAGGTCGATTATGCCGATCTCCTTCCCGGCGACCTGATTCTCTTCCACACGACACGATCGGGCATCAGCCACGTCGGCATGTATATCGGCGGAGGGGAGTTCATCCACTCATCCAGCCATAAAGGCGGAGTGGTTATCAGCCCTTTGGACACCGGCTACTACAATCAAAGATTCGTCTGCGCCCGCAGGTTAATATAAAACACGTCTGCTGCGCATCTCTGCTGAATGAACATCCAACTCTATTTTACAGCTTCCTTTCATGAACAGGTGATCGATATAAACGTTCATTCATGTATGGATATAAACAATCAGGAGAAAAATAAATCAAATAAAACTTGATTTTTATACTGAACCAGTATAAATTCATACTATAATTTTCGAACCTTATAAGGAAACAGGTAAATCCGTAAGGGCGAGTATGATACTCAAACATTAAAGCAGGAATAAGAAAATAACAGGGTGCCGAATTTTACCTGTCACAAGCAGGTACTGAATATACATGCAAGTTGTAATTGGTTGAAAAACTATTACGCTAAAGAGACAAAAGAGAGAGAGAGAGAAATGGACGAAAAAATTATTGCCACGGTATTCAAACTCGACAACATGCTTCGACGCATGGGCAACCGGATCGCCGGCGTGCTTGGAGCAACCCAGCAACAGTGGGCTGTTCTCGATATCCTTAACGATGCCGGCCCCACGGGAATTCCCCTGAGTGAGCTGGGTAAAAATCTGGATGTCACAAAGGGCAACATCACCGGCTTAATCGACAGAATGGAGCGGGATGGCCTGGCGAAGCGCAAGGACGATCCAAGGGATCGACGCGTCATTCGCGCGATCATTACCGCAAAAGGCAAGAAGGTCCTCAGGGACATTCAGCCTGTCAAGGATCAATGGGGCAACAGGCTTTTTGACGGGTTCTCCGCGAAGGATAAAAAGGACCTTTATAACCTGTTGGTTCGCCTGACGGATCAGGTTACCGAACTCGAAAGTTGACAGGCAAACGCCTTACCGGGTCATTTCTCTGAATTGAGAAAACCCCTGCGGGACCATATCCGATCCTGTTTAAAAAAATTAAAATCAGAAAGCTATTGGTTCTTTCCAATGGCTTTTTCAGTTTTCACTTTGCTTTCTCCGGATTGCGGGAATATCCCTTTCTTCCCCACACATAATATGCGAACATTTCCACCTGGTCATAACAGCATATTTGTTGCGTTTTTTCGTTATTACCGACGGAGTCCGGCACAGGATGTGCTAATATCCCGCCGTGTCGAATTCGACCGACAATGAAGCCGCCGGACCGCCCCCGTCATCCGCCGCTTTCCTCGCTCGGGCAAGCGCTCTTTTAGTCGGAGCAACTCTCCTCTCGCGGCTCCTCGGCCTTGTAAGGGAGATGCTGATCGCCCGGTATTACGGCGCAAGCGGACAGACCGACTGCTTCGCGTTCGCCATCATCGTACCTGAGCTTCTTCGCACACTTATCATCTCCGGCGCTGTCGCAAGCGTTTTTATCCCGCTCATGACCGAAACGCAGAAATCCGGCAAAGCGGACGATGCTAAAAAACTTGCCGGACTGATGCTGACCTTCATCGGGTTTATCGCTGTGATCGTCGTGATGGCCGGCGAGATTTTCGCTCCTCAACTGGTCCAGATGAGCGAATTTCTTAAATTCTCCCCGGGAACGCTCGAGCCGGAAAAAATCGCTCTCACTTCCGAACTTATTCGAATAATGCTCCCGATTGTAATTCTTGTCGGACTCTGGGGTCTGATGGGAGGAATCCTCAATACATTCGACAATTTTCATGTCCCCGGACTCGCCCCACTGGCCTGGAACGGCGCGATTATCATCCTTCTGGTCATTTTCGGAAGCCAGGGGAAGATTTATCACGTGGCATGGGCGTTTGTTATCGGGCATGTAATCCAGGTGATCGTGCATTTTCCTGCGCTCTGGAAACTCGGAATCCGTCCGCTTGCAA
>CBDUUJ010000341.1:0-3817 GCA_965370205.1 uncultured bacterium | reverse complement strand
GGTAACTCTGTCCAGCAGACCTCTGATGGAGGAAATATCATAACGGGAAACCCGGTAGCAGTCAAAAAAATATCCTGAATTGGTTCTATTCAGTGTTGAGTTTCCGGGATGTGCCTGATGGCTGATCGAATCTATTTTTTCGCCAGGGGGTGGGATTTGAGGTATCTTTCGCGCAGGTCTTTTAAAGACAGGTGTGTGTATATCTGGACCGTTCCGAGTCGTGCGTGGCCGAGAAGTTCCTGCACGGTTCGGAGGTCGGCGCCTCCCTGCACGAGATGTGTCGCGAACGAATGCCTGAGCGAATGGGGTGTCGGGATGATTCGCAGTCCGGCATTTTGGGAGCGGCCGGCGAGCATACGCTGGATGCTTCGCTGGGTGAGTCTGCCGCCATTTTTATTTATAAACAGTGGCGAAACGGGATCCGAATCGATTTTTTCTGTGCGGCGTTCCCGGAGATAACGGTTGATCGCGTGCATCGCGGGATTACCGAGGAAGACGATCCGCTCCTTGTTGCGTTTACCGGTCACCCGCATCGTGTCGCCGTGAACCGGGACATCCCCCACGTTCAGGCTGACCAGTTCAGACACGCGCAGGCCGGTTGAATAAAGGCACTCCACGATCGCGCGATCTCTCAGCCCGGCAAGATCGGATGCCGGGATCGATTTTATTAACTTTTCAATTTCCTCGACAGTCAGAAAGACCGGGAGTTTTTTTTCCTGCCTTGCGCCTTTGATTTCGGCGGTCGGATCGTTTTTTACAAGGTCGTATTCAATGCAGAACCGGAAGAACGTTCTGAGCGCGCTCAGTTTTCGGTTCTGGGATCGCGCGGACAGTTTCGGGATTTTTACAATTCGATTTCCCTCTTGAGCATTACGATCCTTCCCAAAGTATTCAAGGTAAGCGGTGATATCGAACTGCATGATTCGCTCGGGTCCCGCTGTCAACGGGAAATCCCTGTTGTTATGCAGCCAGGCGAAAAAATTCCTGAGGTCGCGACGGTAGGCTTTTATTGTGTTGAGGCTTTTTCCCTCGACTGCGGAAAAGTGGTCGAGAAATTTTTCCATCTCTTTACGGCAGGGATATTTATCCTCATCCGGGGATATCGAGCGCTTTTGGGATGTTGTACCCATTGTCTTTCAGGGTCTTAATGAACCCCAACATACTATCGAGGCTTCGCGCGACTTTGGAAGCCCGTCTCGCTTTCTTTCCCCTGATCTTTACATCGTGAGCCGGGAGAAGCCCTAATGTTGCCGCGAGCGGCTGGAACGGGATGTTCTTTGTGTCTGTTATAGCGCGGCAGAGGGATGCATGCATTGTTTCCGGAGGCGGTACCGGGATTTTTTCATCCCTGACGAGTGCGGCGAGTGCGAGTCCCGCGAGATGGCCGGTCGCGATATCCTCGACATACCCCTCGACACCGGCAAGGCATCCCGCGACCAGGATATGCGGGAATTCATCCACCTGGAGTGTTGGTCTGAGAAGGTACGGCGACTTTATGTAGGCGTTCTTGTGCATGCTGCCGAACCGTGTGAATTCGGCGTTTTCGAGTCCGGGAATCATCCGGAAAACACGTTTCTGGTCGGGGTATTTCAGGCGGGTCTGGAATCCGACGAGGTTCCATGATTCCGTGTCCGCCTGCTCCCGTCGAAGCTGAACGACCGCCCAGGCTCGATGTTTAGAGTTGGGATCGTCAAGCCCGACAGGTTTCATCGGTCCGAACCTGAGAGAATCGATACCCCGTCCGGCGACAATTTCAACAGGCAGGCATCCCTCGAAAAGCTTGTCCGGCTCGAAATCTTTTATCTCTATACGCTCTGCATCCAGAAGCGCTTTGTGAAACGCCTCGTACTCATCTTTGCTGAAAGGGCAGTTGAGATAGTCGGTGCTGTCGGGATCGTATCGTGCCCCGTAGAACGCTTTGTCGAGATTGATTGAATCGTGCGCGACCGATGGACTGATCGCGTCGAAGAAATACAGGCTGTCCTCACCAAGTACAAGCGCGACAGCTCGAAGGAGTGTCTCGGATGTCAGGGGACCGGATGCGATGAGGGTAGGGGGTGTTTCAGGATTTGGATTGACGCCGGTAATTTCCTCGCGGACAAATTCGATATTCGGCTCGGATTCGATCCGTTTGGTGATTTCACGGGCGAATTGAACTCTATCGACCGCGAGCGCATGCCCTGCCGGGACTCCTGTTGCCAATGCGGTCTCGATTAACGGACTTGCGAGAAGAGCGAGTTCACGTTTCAGGCATCCGCCTGCGGTTGTGTCTTTCAGGCTTCCGAGCGAATTGGAGCAGACGACCTCCGCGCAGTCCGGGGATTTATGAACGGGGGTGGTTATTTCCGGACGCATTTCGGAGAGGTGGACTTTAATTCCATTTCTGGAAGCGACAAGCGCGGCCTCGCTTCCCGCGAGACCTGCTCCTATGATGTGAACGATATTGGACATGGGGAAAATCGGATTTTTCTATTTATCAGTCAGGTATATTTTAAAATCCTTCGACATAATGAACCTCCTGAAGGATTTTTTCCCTTAGACTTTCCTTGATTGCTGTGTTAAGTACAAGGTCGACTTTACGATTGAATAAATCCTCCAGGAAAAATTTCAAACCCATATACGATCGGAATGTTTCTTTTTCAAGCTGAACCAGAATGTCAAGATCGCTTTCCTTTGTCTCTTCACCCCTGACAACAGACCCGAAGATACCGAATTTCCTGACACCGAATTCCTTGATTTCATTCTGGTGCTTTTTAATGATTTCGACAATTTCATCAAACATGATTATCAATCTCACCTGTTAATGTATTATCGAAGGAAATAATACCATTTGAAAGCAGTTTCAGGGCTACCCTTTTCGATATCTTGTCTTGCGATAATCTCTGTCGCGCTCGTATCGCGCGATTTTGCCGACCCGGCGAGCGTGACGTCCACCGTCGAATTTACCTTTCAGGAACGCGTCCAGAATTTCGATCATCATTCCCCATCCGGTGGATTCGGCTGAGAGGATGAGGATGTTCGCGTTGTTGTGCGATCGGGCGTATTCGGCCTGCACCCGGCTTGTGCATAATGCCGCTCTTGCTCCCTTAACCTTGTTTGCAGCGATCGCCATGCCGTTGCCCCATCCGCAGATGAGCACGCCGACAGTTTCCTTTCGCGATTTCACGACTTTTTCGACAAGCGGAAAAGCGTAGTCTGGATAATCGACACTTTCGGTGTTGTCCGGACCCATATCCACCGGATTGTGACCGTTTTCCCCGCACCAAGAGATAATGCGTTTGAGTGTGTCAACGCCGCGATGGTCGCAGGCGATTAGTATGCGGGCCATTGTGATGCTCCTAAGCCTTGGAGACTTTCCCGGGTTTGTACATTTTGAAAACCAGGATGTTTATTCTCCAGGCAAGGAACACTATAGTGATGAAAACGAGGACACGCAAGAAATCTAAGAGCTGCTGGTAATTATTTGACGGGACGGATCTGCTTCCCCCGCGAAGTGCGGCGATTTCTCTCGCGGCAGCCTGCCGCTCTTCGTGCGTCTTGCCAAGCATGTAAGCGTCCGCGGCACCGGACATCCTCTCGCGAAGCTCATATTCATTCAGTTGGTCATCCGATGCCGCCGGAGCGGTTTTGGGTATGATAAGCAATGCGAGGACGGCAAGCATAAGAAATCCGGATAGAATAATCAGCTGATTTCTTAAGACGGCGGGATTCGATTTTTTTTTGGCAGCCATATATTATGACCTTCCATAATAAAATAGCCCCGATTGACCCAGATTCTTTAATCGGATCATTTTTAATTGAATAATAAAATTAAAAA
>CBDUUJ010000340.1:0-3817 GCA_965370205.1 uncultured bacterium | reverse complement strand
TATCCGATGAGGCGGGGCTCTTCAAGTCATTTACTTTTTACCGGACACTAGTGATTGTCGACATATCTCGGAGTAATGAGAACACCAGTCGGTTTAACCGTGGCTGAGGATATATTTGCGAAGATATTTGAGAGGGGAGTAAATAAAAAGAGCGCGGGCAAAATTGAGACTCTCTCCTCGATGGCGGCGATGGTGGTCGGGATCGCGCTTGCCCGTGCCGCAATTCAACGCGCCGAGTCGCGGGGAGCGCATCTTTATTTCAACAGCGACGATGATATAAAACCTGTATCGAGAAGGGACCCGGAGGGTCGAATGTGGAATGTGGTCAATTGGGATCGTATATACCTCATCGTCACAAAAAAAACGATTCCGGAAAGAACAGAAAATAAATCCTAAAATCGGGAACATAAAAATACAATATTTCAATCGGGCTGGTAATCCTGTCGTGCATAAAAAAATCAACTCCACCCCGCACTGCCTGAACGGGGGGAGATCGTCAACTGCAAGCACGCTATACATTCATTTCCATGGATAAATGCGCTATAATTCAAACAGCAGTCATTACCAATTACCTGATTTACCCTCTCCTCTATGGAGGTACACAAATGAATCGTGCAGTTACACTTTTAGTGCTTCTTCTGACAGCCCTGCTTCTGTCCGGTTGCGCCGGCCTGTCAAACTCGACCCAGCCTTCATTCAGTCAGTCCGTATCGAATCCCGGTGGAAATAACCATGCCCTCTGGGGATTCTGGCACATCACAATCAATCCGGACAACATGAATGCTGAAATAACACCGATCCGCAGTGCCGAATTTACATGTAATATCACCCAGTTCCTTCAGCCCCCAATCAGTCCGACTCACATGCTGTCGATTGAGATACTTCCGTCCAGCACCCCTGCGACCGGATTCCTGGCAATTGAAGTGACAATCAACCATCCGTTCCCCTCACTTCCCAAATTCCGTGGTTTCGATGTCCGGGGAATTCTATTCTCGGACGGGCAATCCTTCACTGGTTACGAAGGTCTTGTCTATGCCGGCGATGGAGATACAAGGCTTCTCAATCCCGACGGCTGGACCCGCTGGTGGAATCCGATGGAATTCACAAGCTTCGAGACCATATTCGGATACACACAGGGCAAACTGGCACCACCGAATTTCCCAACAGCAATCCTGAATGGATATAAATATTTCTCCGACGATCTTGATCCGGATGAAAATATTGCCGATCTCGATCCGTCAACGCGTGGATCATTTTCAAACAGTGCTGTCAACACCCGAAGATACGACATCCAGTTCAGGATGGATGACGACTCGATCGTATTCGATTTCAATTACGCAGTCGACGCGAGCTGGTCGAAACCTGATACGGCATTCGAACCTGATTATCCCCTCGAAGCGTTCGATCTCTCCGCCAACTGCCGGGAGGCTTACTGGATAGAAACCGATTTCGCGGGTTCAACCGCATGGTATAGCAGTCTCACGGCTTACGGAGGCGATCTTCATATCGCTCTGGAAATCGGCGACTGGGACGCGCTCGCGGACGGTATCACAGTGCCGGATCAGATTTCCGGAATCTGGGTCGAGAGCTTCGAGCTGGGATTCATTCCCCTGGATGTTCTGCCCATCGCAACCGCATCGGATGGTAACGGCGTCACAACATCCGTATTCACTTTCGACATCCTGAATGTGGAACCATCCGGTGTAACAGATCAGACGATTCTGGTTTCAGTAATCGCATCAAATCCGGAGAACTACAAGCCTCAATTACCAACCGGGGATTCGTTTGACTATCCGGATGAACCGCTCATGGCATACATGTTCTTCGATGTGCCCATTCTCGATTACCCGCCGATTGATCCGCTGACAGTGATCTCGATCGTTCCCGATACCTGCGGTCTCGATACCGGCGACCTTCCGGTTCAAATCACCGGCACCGATTTCGCAGCCGATGCTTTCGCGGAACTCGTTAAAAACGACGATCCGCTGGTAGTCCTCGATGCGTCCGGTGAGGTTGTTTCCCCCGACGGAACAACTATCGATTGCACATTCAGCATGGATTCACCTAACGGCGCTGAAGTCGGCGTGTATCACGTTGTTGTCACGAATCCCGGACCGCCGCCTTTATCCGGACAACTCGATGATGGCTTCACTATCTATTCCGGCTCGACATGCGATGAAGCCTACGAAACACTCCTTTATTCAGGCACGCTTCAAGCCAACGGCTCAAATCGCGAAATAGCATTCAACCGCAATGGTCTTCTGCTGGCCACATCGGGATCGCATCTCTACGGTTATGATGTCTCCCAGGACGGCTCTGTGACGGGCACTGAAATAATCCATGACATGATGTACGGCAATGAAAATCTTATACGATTAGCAAAAATTGACGTCGATGACTTCAGCGGAAATATCCTTTACTGCGTCTCATGCGATTTATATGACCATCAAAATGAAATTATTGCCTACACGGAAACCGGAACGTTAATCGGGATAATCGACAATGAGAACACATCCGTCGTGTGCTGCATGGACACCGACGTGGACGGTACGCTCTGGACTGTCGGGCGCACAGGAGGCACTGTCTATATCAACCGTTACACCTGGGACGGTGTACAATACAACTACGATGCCGTCGGATCTATTAATGCAACCCCCCAATTCAGCGGCATGTTCGTTTATGAATGTATTTTTGACTGTGCGGTTAGTTATGTTACAAGAAAGCTCCTGTTAGTGATCCGGGATGAACCTCCGCGCAAGGGCAGACTGATCTGCTATGACATCTCGACCGGGATTCCGGAACACGAGTACTCGTTGTCTCAGTTCCTGCCCGCAAGTACCGTAAATTATGCGATGGAACATTTCAGCTTCGGCTGCGACATAGAGATAGACCATTCAACACCCAGTCTTGAGTACTGCCGTGTTCTCATCATGGAGCAAATCCTCGCGGACACAAGAACAGTGTTTGTTAAAATGGATGTCGACGGCAACATTCTCGATATCGGCGACTATGCCGATCAGATATATTTCTCAATCGCGATTAATCCCGTATCGGATGATCCCGATGGTCCCTTCCTGGTCGGCAATTGGAATGAGGGGTTGAATAGCAAGAGATTTGATGTCTACGCCACCCCTCCAGGCTGGTAACAAAATTATTTTTCTTCCACAGTGCCGGTAGCTTCCAGCTATCGGTTTGTGTTCCATTAGCTGGAAGCTATTGGACATCTGACCGATTCCATCACCCCATTCCTTTCCAATGCATTAATGCGGTATAATTCCTGTGAAAGCTATCTTGCTTTTCCTGGAGGACTACTGATGAATCGAGCGGCACTACTCACCGGACTTATATTGCTTGCGATACTGGCAACCGGTTGCGCAGGCTCATCAAATCCAACTCAGCCTTCATTCAGCCAATCTCATGACTCAGGCTCCCATACCTTCTGGGGATACTGGCACGTGACAATCGATCCCCAAAAAATGCAGGCTGAGATTACACCGATCCGTGGCGTTGAATTCACATGCAACGTGACCCAGTTCCTGCAGCCGCCATTCAGCTCTGAGCATATGCTTTCAATGGCAATCCTCACGGACAGCACACCTGAAACCGGGTTCTTCGCGATTGATGTCACAATTAAACATCCGTTCCCAAAATTGCCATTTTATCGCGGCTTCGATGTTCGCGGAATCCTGATGACAAACGGGACTTATACTACAGAACAGGAAAGCCTTCTGTACGCCGGTGAAGGGAATTCCGTGCTGCAAAACGCCGACGGATGGACGCGCTGGTGGAATCCAACCGAGTTCACGGATTTCAATAC
>CBDUUJ010000339.1:0-3827 GCA_965370205.1 uncultured bacterium | reverse complement strand
TTCAAAAATATACGGAGTGTGGTGTTCTGCTCCCTAAGCAACTGGTTTGGGATATCAGCATCACCGAGGGGTATAAGTTCAAGGAGTTAATCTTAGGAAACGACCATCTCAAAGAGGATATTAAAAGGCATCTGCTCAAACTTCCCGTGCCTTGCAATATCTGGCGTGCAATTGGGTACTGCGACGACGTGGAGGTTATTGAAATAGCTTCTGATGCTACTGATTTCGGACAGAGACATGAATGTCCAAAAATTATTCCATATAATAAGAACTTTGTAAAAACACTGGTGATGATTCTAACTTGTGATCACATCTCCAAATTTAAAGGATTTAAAAAATTCTTATCGAAATTCGACACCTGTCTGCTTGACGGATTAATGGAAACCGGAAAGCTCCTTGGAGTGGTAAATGATATAGACCCATCTACTTAAACTCCTTGATGACCATCGTTTTAACAAACTCTTTTTATCGAAGCACGAAACCTCAGATGATATCCCCACCTCAGGATCTGGTTATCTAAAATATCCCAATTTGTCGTTGCCCGAAACATCTCTCTTCGTGGTAGAATGCCCTGACTAGTTATCGAACTGACCTCCGGACGGTAACACGAATTATGGCTGAGTCAGACAAACAGATTATCATCGACGTTGACGGCATGCACTGCGCGAGCTGCGTCTCAAGAGTTGAAAGCGCTCTCATAAAAACCGACGGGGTGAAATTCGCATCGGTCAACCTCGCGTCGGGCAAGGTCTACGTAACATTCGACTCCTCCATAACCAGCCACGACTCCCTTATGAAAGCGATCATTGATACAGGTTACAGCGCAAAAATCGCTTCCGGTTCCGATGATGATGAAACCTCTCACCATGCGGAACTCGGCATTCTGAAATCGCGCGCGACAGTCGCGATCGTTATCGCAATCGTCGTGATGTTTCTCACAATGAAATTCAAAGGTGAGCCGATCCCTCCGATGGGCGCGATTCCGGAAGCGGTGCGATACTGGGCGGCATTGATTCTGACAGGTGCGTCAATGGCGTGGGCGGGTCGGCAGTTCTACATAATCGCCTGGCGCTCGCTGTTGAAAGGTGTCGCCGAGATGAACACTCTTGTCTCCATCGGCACTCTTTCAGCGTTTCTTTTTTCGGTCTACACAACAATTGTCCTCACAGTTAATCCCGGAGCCACCGGACATGTCTATTTCGATTCTGCCGCGACCATCATCGGTTTGATTCTGCTCGGGCGATATTTCGAGAGTCGCGCGAAACACCAGACAGGCGATGCTGTCCGCGCTCTTTTGGATCTCAGACCGAAAACCGCGTTCCGGATTATCGATGGAAACGAAGTCGAAATTCCCGCGTCCGAACTTCAGATCGGCGACCTTGTCAGGGTCAAACCCGGCGGACAGATCCCTGCCGATGGGATTGTCACCGATGGCGGATCGACAATCGATGAGAGCCTCCTGACAGGCGAAAGCGAGCCTGTCGATAAATCCCCCGGCGCGAAAGTCCATGCTGGCTCAATCAACACCACGGGAACATTTGTTTTCAAAATTGAAAAAGCCGGAAGGGAAACCGTTCTCGGCCAGATTATCAATGCGACACGTGAAGCGCAGGCGCTGAAACCTCCGGTCGCGAGGAAGGTCGACCGCATCGCGTCCATTTTCGTGCCGATAGTGATAGCAATAGCGGTCATCGCGGCAGTTGTCTGGAGTTTCGTGCCGGTTCCTGAAAATCTTGCCGGAATCAACATCCCGCTTATCACCTTTGTCTCAGTTCTCATTATCGCATGCCCGTGCGCGCTCGGTCTCGCGACACCGACAGCAATTCTTGTCGCAAGCGGAGTCGGTGCGAGGAACGGCGTCCTCATCAAGGATGGACCCGCGCTGGAAATCGCCGGCTGGCTCGAGACAATCGTCCTCGACAAGACCGGCACTATCACAGAGGGGCATCCGTCGGTTATTAGAGTCATCGCGACGGGCGATTTCACCGAGGAGGACGTGATCCGCTACGCTGCGAGTGTGGAGCAATTTTCCGAGCATCCCGCAGCAAAGGCGATCATGGATGAGGCCGAGTCGAGAGGGATTAAGCCACGCGATGCCGAGGATTTTGCTGCCGAGATCAGTCGGGGCGTCCGGGCGAAGGTCGGCGGAAGCTGGGTTCGTATCGGCTCCGAGTCCATGCTTGAGCTTGAGGAGATCGAACTGAACGATGAGCTTTCCAGCCAGGCTGATCTCATGGCGACCGAAGCCAAAACCCCGCTATTCGTCACACGCGGGACGCATGTGGTCGGGCTGATCGCGATCGCTGACACGATCAAGTCCAATGCCGAAGCCGCCGTGACATATCTAAAACGCCTGGGATTGAAACCGGTTCTCTGCACCGGCGACCAGGAGAAAGTCGCGCGGTCGGTCGCCGCTGCGGTCGGTATCAAGATCGTCAAGAGCGAGATCGGCCCGCAGGATAAGGCGGGAATAATCACGCGCCTGAAACGCGAGGGAAAGCATGGTCGGACCTATGTCGCGATGATCGGCGACGGTATCAACGATGCTATCGCGCTTACCGAGTCCGATATCGGCATGGCGATGGGCACCGGAAGCGATGTCGCGCTCCAGGCCGGCGATTTCGTACTTGTCCACGGCGACCTCAGAGGCGTCGTGACCGCCATAGAGTTATCACGAGCGACCATGAGCACGATCAATGCCAACCTCTTCCTCGCGTTTTCCTACAACGCGATCGCGATCCCTGTCGCAGCGGGTATCCTGATTCCCTGGCTTGGATCGAGCGGCCTCCTTAATCCCATGATCGCCGCCGCCGCAATGAGCTTAAGCTCCATCAGCGTTGTCGCCAACTCCCTCAGACTTAACGAGTTTAAGCTATAGATTCGCGCTATAAGGAAAATTCTACAAGGGGACTGGCACAAGGGGACTGGCACGCAATTTTACCGCTCTGAACTTTCCACTTTATTATTAAACCTGGTGCGGTAAAATTGAGTGCCTGTCCCCGATCACATATACCATCTCTAATGCTATAATTATCTCCTGCTCTATGACCAAAACCGCCGACATCGATCAGCTTCACGATTCCACCCCGTTTCACATCCGCGAGGCGGTCGTCGATGACGCCGAAAATCTCGTCGATTACCTCGAAATCATCCTGAGCGACCCGATGGCTTCAATAGCCGACCTCGATGAGATGACGCTCAACTCTCACCGTCAGCGCGAACATCTCAGACGCGCCCATGACAACCCGAAAGCTCTCGCGCTCATCGCCGAGCACAACGGGGAAATCATCGGATTTCTCACAATGGAGCCTGGCAGACGGCGCAAGATCGCCCACACAGTCGAGATCGGCATGAGTGTCCGCGAGGACTGGCGTGGTCACCGGGTCGGCCAGGCGCTTCTTGAATACGCTGAAAATTGGGCACGATATGAAGGCGAATTTGAAAAGTTAGTCCTTAATGTCTTCTCAGACAATATTGCGGCATTGAAACTCTATCAGAAAGACGGTTTTTTCATCGAGGGCATGCTTAAGGACCAGATAAAAATTGATGGGAAAACCCAGGACATGATCCTCATGGCGAAGTTCATATCACCCAAATCATCCATATAATAGACCTGTTAATCCAATATCCAGCAAGCACCACCCGAGATCCAGTGCTTGCCGATTAGCTGTATATATAATTATTTACCCATTATTAATCGCGTCAGTTTTAATCTTCAGGACAAAACAGGCTAATTTTCAGGTAAAATAAAACTAGTAATACATACGCCACGACATATTATGCTAACAAATGCCCGTCTGGGGCTGGTCAAGAGGAAAGATATACCG
>CBDUUJ010000338.1:0-3834 GCA_965370205.1 uncultured bacterium | reverse complement strand
TGACGCTTTCGATTATTCAAACGCGTATGATATTTTGAATGATGCGTGGGACGATTCGATGATGGCGTGTTTCCGGTTCGATCTGCCGATCGGTGAATATCCGCGTGTAAACGTTTATGTCGACGGTGACAATGATTCGGGTGTCGAGGACGGCACGGAGGATCATCCGTACGACACGATCATGGAGGCTATCGACGCTGCGCCTGTGTATTCGCTCGTTCATGTCGACGCAAAGGAAGACAGTCCCGGATATTACGAGGAAGCGGTCACTCTGAAAACCGACTGCTGGCTGCACGGAGACAACTGGAACGGCGGTGTCGGCAAACCGAGGATTCATGTCAACAGTCCGGGCGGTTTTAAAATCACCGTTCCTCATGTGCATGGCGACGATGTGTCGCTTATTGAATTTGATAATTTCGAGCTGACAACAAATGAGTTCGAGATCGAGCATTGGGGAGGCTCCGGGAACGGAGGATTCCAGTTGATCCGTCTTGGGAACTGCTCGGATATCACGATACGTAACTGCCGGATTGGCACGACTGCGAGTTTGTATTACCTGTTTGGGATTCGTATTGTCGGGGGATCCAACATTACAATCGAGCACAATGAGATTGTGAACCTCCATAACACACGGAATTACAACTGGAGCGCGCTCACATGCGGCATGGTGGCAATTGGTGTTGCCAATTGTGTCATCAGGCAGAATGAGGTACATCACATCAACTATCAGAGTCTGCATAACGCCGGCGATGCGCGTCTGACCCATACCGAGTTGATATCCTGCTTTGACTGCACGCCGGGGCTTGAAGTGACGAATAATCTGCTTTATGACGCATATGATTTTTCGGATGGCGACGGATCCAATCCCAGCGGTGGTTACTTCAGACACAATTACATCTTTGGGATACGTGTTAATAATTGCACGGATGGATATATAGCCAATAACACGATGGATGATTTCAATCCTGTGGCGCGTGCCGGCAACCAGGCCGGGAAAGTCCGGGGGATTCTTACCGGAAATGATGAACAGCCTGCGGATTCGCTTATTATTAAGAACAACATAGCCAGTAATCTGGTGGCAACAGAGCTGACATCACATGAGATGTTTTACGGTGCCGGTTATTATGGAGCATTTTCATTCATCGTCGATTACTCCAATGTGTATAACCTCAATCTGACAAACGGCGGAGCGGAGTATTACAATCTGGCGATCAAGGGTACGGGTTCATTTGATAACGTCGACATGCAGGATCCGCAGTATGGAGGTCCCGGACCGACATTCTATCATGTTGGAAATCCGACTCTCGTTAGCGATGACGGCAGCGAAATGGGCGCGTTCGGCGGTCCCGGTGGAGTCTGGACACCACCGAGCCAGGAGTGAAACTTTTTTAATCCGCATGATAAAATATCCTGCGGCACATTTATGAATTAATTAATTTATTGACTTTCATTGAACTGGAAGGCAGGTAAATTTTATGATTTTAAAACAATTATTCACTTATTTAAGTATTACTTTTGTGTTTGTATTGATAATGGGCTGCAGTGATGCAGGAGGCGATGCAGTCGCACCACCTGTCACCATGAACAATCCGACCATTGGATCACTCAGCCACGAAGGTCAGACGCAGACCCACCTCTGGGGCTACTGCGATGTCTATATCGATATCGAGAACCAAACGATTGAAGCGGTGATCGACCGGACCGCGATGTTCACGTGCAATGTCGTGAATTTCCTCCAGTGGGGACCCGTGTCGTTCATGGATTTCGATATAAACAACGTGATCTCAACGGCTGAATACCTGGATATCGACATCGATGTCACGCTCACCCACCCGTTCCCGGGACTGCCGCAGTTCAACGGCTACGATGTGCGGGGCATATTCATGGGCGACGGATCTGCGTCTCTGGAATGCAATCCTGACCTCGTCTACCCCGTTTTCGGAACCGACCAGTTCATGTTCGGCGACCCGGCAACGCCATACGGCGAAAATGGTGCGCCGGACGGCTACTCCCGATGGTTCAACATAACCGAGTTCGCGGACCCCGAAATGTGGCTTTTCGGTTACACGCCTGGAAATTACGCGCCGGAGACTTTCGCGGGAACGGCGACATTGTGTCCATATAAATATTTCGCAGACGGACTCAGTGAAACGGATACACTAACGAACTGGCTTGAGGACCATCCGAGCAATCACGGACAGTTCGCATCGGGCGCGGTAAATACGAGAAATTACTATTTGCGATTTCCGAATACAAAAGGGCTTATGTTCGGCTACGCGATACTTGCAAGCTGGAAAGGCGTCGAGCCCGAGTATCATCCGGGGAATGCGCCGGAGGCTGTCGCGTGCGATGTGGACAACCAGAGCACGGTTTATTACATCGATGAAACGAACAAGGGCGGCGACCTGATTTTCGATATCAGCCTCTACGGATGGGGACATCAGCCGTCGACGATTTTCATTGAGTCAACGGTGTTGAGTTCGATGTATGAATTTTTACCTGCCGAGATGGTTCCTGTCGGCGGCGGCGATAATTACTCGACATACCACGTCGAGATTCCCGCCGACAATATTTTGGGCGAAGACGACAACGAATACTGGGTCATCGCTCAATACGACGGTTTCGATTACACGAACGCGTATGATATTTTGAACGACGCGTGGGATGATCCGCTGGCGGCATGTTTCCGTTATGACCTCCCGATTGGTGAATACCCCCGCACAAATATTTATGTCGACGGCGACAACGATACGGGTGTCGAGGACGGCACGGAGGATCATCCGTACGACACGATCATGGAGGCTATCGACGCTGCGCCTGTGTATTCGCTCGTTCATGTCGACGCAAAGGAAGACAGTCCCGGATATTACGAGGAAGCGGTCACTCTGAAAACCGACTGCTGGCTGCACGGAGACAACTGGAACGGCGGTGTCGGCAAGCCGAGGATTCATGTCAACAGCAGCGGAGGATGGAATGCTGTCGTTCCTCACATGCTGGGCATTGATGTGTCGCTTGTCGAAATTGACAATTTCGAGCTGACATCGAACCATTTTGAAATCGAATGGTGGGGAGGATCGGGGAACGGCAATTTCTTTATATTCCGTCTCAAGGATTGCAATGATATCACCCTGCGCAACTGCCGTATCGGTACCAGCGTAAGCGTGACGTTCCTGTTCGCGATCTACATAAATGGAGGTTCCGGGATCACGGTCGAGCATAATGAGATTGTCGATCTTGCCAACACGCGCGCGTACAATCATGTCAGCGGACATTCCGGTATTGCGATATATAATGTCGATGATTGTGTGATCAGACAAAACGAACTTCATCACATCAATTACCAGAGCCTTCACAACGGGGGCGACGCCCGTGTCACAAGGGTCTATGGAATTGTCTGCGTCGGTTGCGCAAATGGTCTCGATATCACCAATAATCTTATTTACGACATTTATGACTATTCGGATGGGGATGGATCGTTCGGATCACCGCATTATTACAGGCATAATTCAATTTACGCGATACATGTCAACGCGTGTCCGGGCGCAGTTGTGGCAAATAACACGATGGATGATTTCAATCCGGTAGCGAAGAGCGGCTCCCAGGCCGGGAAGGCTCGTGGAATTTATTTCGGTGGTGACAGCCAGCCGGCGGATTCGGTCGTATTGAAAAATAACATTGTCAGCAATGTCATATGCACTGAATTAACCTCGCAGCCGGAATTTTACGGCGCAGGATTTTATGGAGCATTCCCCGTTTCTGTGGATTATTCCTGCGTTTTCAATCTTGACCTGACGAACGGCGGTCTCGAATATTACCATTTGGCAGTTAAGGGTC
>CBDUUJ010000337.1:0-3845 GCA_965370205.1 uncultured bacterium | reverse complement strand
CGAATCGCCCCGGTATCGTCCTGTGTTCGAGACGAAAATCTGGGACATGCTGGGAGTTAAGTATGTAGTCGCGCATCTCGGGCATCTGGGCCAGTTTGCTCCACCGGAGCAATGGCATCATGTGTACCAGGACGAAATCCTGATAGTGGAAAACGAGAACGTGCTTCCACGAATGCATCTCGTGGAAAATGTGACCGCGACATCCGACAGCATTGAAGCGCTTGAGATGACGGTCGAGCTCGATCCATCCGTCGAGGCTGTCGTGGAGAGGGATCCCGCGCAAATCGCAATCCCTGAACTGAACCCGCCGGATGACCCCTCGGAAAATCCACCGGGCACGGTTGTGATTACCGATTACCGCCCGGAAACAGTCACTGCTACCGTATCGCTCGACCGTCCCGCGCTGCTTTGTTTTTTCGATACATGGTTCCCCGGATGGAGTGTGACAGTCGATGGGTCCCCTGCCCCGATGGAGCGTGTGAATTACACATTCAAGGGCGTGTTTCTTGACGAGGGCGATCACGAGGTCGTTTTCAGCTATCGCCCGAAAGAGGTTCTCTACGGTCTTCTGGGAACACTGCTCGGAATAATAATCGCTTTGCTGCTTATCAGGGAGCTGAGCTGTCTTGCCGGTAAAAAATCAGAACCGCGACAGTCGTGGTTCTGATACAGGATTATCATAGTTCTCGTGATATAATAGTAGTTGTACTGAAGCCGCCTTGCGGACGGTCAGCGTACCGCAAGCTGAATCAGATCGGTGGCGGTCTCAACAAATGAGCAAGACTAACCCTCAACACAATCCGCCCGGAGAACCGGACAGGATCGATAAAAGCGACGGCAGGCTCGATCCCGGACTCGACCGCATACTCGACCGCTTCCGGAAAGACACATCCAAACCCAACACAGACACGATCATCAGCGCATTCGAGTTCGCTTCACGGGTCCATAAGGCCCAGACTCGAAAAAGCGGAGATCCCTATATCATGCACCCGACCGAGGTCGCTGTGATTCTCGCGGATTTTCAGCTCGACGTGCCGGTTATTGCGGCGGCGCTCATGCATGACGTGCTCGAGGACGCCGATGACCCGGCGGAAGAGGCGCGAAAGATCCGGGAGGAATTCGGCGAGGAAATCCTGATCCTCGTTCAGGGCGTGACAAAACTGAGCGAACTGGAGAAAGACTTTCAGCCAACGGAATCGGACGAGCAGGTCGACAACATGGCCAAGATGATCATGGCCATGGCGAAAGATATCAGGGTTATTCTCATCAAGATGGCCGACCGGCTCCATAATATGAGAACCCTCCAGTATCTGAAGCCGGATAAACAGTGCCGAATCGCGAAGGAAACTCTCAATTTCTTCGCTCCACTCGCTCACCGGCTCGGAATGATCACGATACGGTGGGAACTTGAGGACCTCGCATTCAAACGGCTGTATCCTGAGGAATACGAGGAGCTTGTCCAGATGGTCGCGGTCAAACGCGAGGTCCGCGAGCGATACCTTCGCGAAATCATCATCGCTCTCGAACTTCTCCTCAGGCGTCACAACCTGGAAGCCCGTGTAATGGGCCGCGCGAAGCACCTCTACTCGATCTGGCGGAAGATGCGGAACGACGACCTGACGTTCGACCAGGTGATGGACCTTCACGCGATGCGGGTTATTGTTAATTCAGTGCAGGACTGCTATGCGGCTCTCGGGCATATTCACACCGTCTACAAGCCTCTTTTCGAGCGGTTCAAGGATTATATCGGCTGTCCGAAATCCAATCTCTATCAATCGCTTCACACAACCATCATCGGTCCCAAGGGACAGCCGGTCGAAATTCAGATCAGAACATGGGAGATGCATCAGGTCGCGGAATACGGAATTGCCGCGCACTGGCTTTACAAGGAGGGACGCCTGGCGAAAACATCCCTCGATGAAAAAGTCACCTGGCTGAGGGAGGTCATGGATTTCCGCAGGGATTCTCCCGACAACAAGGCGTTCGTCAACGCCCTGCTGGTCGAGCTGTACCGCGATGAGGTCTTCGTATTCACCCCCAAGGGCGACATCAAGACACTGCCCGTTGGATCGACCCCGGTTGATTTCGCCTACAAAATACACACCGAGATAGGCCACCGATGTCGAGGCGCCAAGGTAAATAAAAAAATGGTGCCGCTCGACACTCCCCTCAGGAACGGGGACATCGTCGAGATTATCGCCGGCAAGGGCAGTCCCGAAAGCATCGGTCCATCCCGTCACTGGCTCGATTTCGTGAAAACACACACCGCGCAGGAAAAAATCCGCGGATGGATGCGCCAGGAAACAATCGAGGACACAATAAAAGCCGGTAAAGCTCTTCTGGACAAGGAACAGAAACGTCTCGGATTTTCACAGGTCCGCCTCGTCAGTCAGGCTAACCTGAAGCGCGAACTTAAGAATCTGGGATATAAAAATATGGACGACCTGTATTATGCGATAGGTCGCGGCGACCTCACCGCAAGAGAGCTGCTCGATAATCTGCGCGGTCGGATGGTAACAAGGCTCAAAAAACACAGGAGGCTGACCGCTCCACCGATTGTCGAACGGAGAACCGCGCCTCAGGGAGTCGCGGGAAATCTTGGGCTTCTCGTGGACGACAGCCCCGACGTGTTCGTCCGGCTTGCGCGATGCTGCCAGCCGATTCCGGGCGATCATGTCGTCGGTTTCACAACAAAAGGCCGGGGTATCAGCATCCATAAGGCCGACTGCCCTCAGGTCAGGGCGATCAGGGACAAAGATCGACTGCTTCCCGCTGCATGGGATGAAAGCACCGAGCAGACATTTGTCACCGGAATTGACATCTGGAGCCTGAACCGCACCGGCGTTCTGTCGGATATTACGCAGGTGCTAAGAGATCATCATATAAGTGTCAATGATGTCAGGATAATATATCCCGGCGATGACACGGTAAAGATCGAACTGACTGTAGGAGTGCAGAATGTTCACGATCTCAATACAGTCATTCACAAGATACGGTCCATTTCGGATATAGTTGACGCATCCAGGACAAAAGGCTGAGGGAATCGAATTTTGAGCGATGTGGAAAACTCCCTCGCGGTGTATAAGTTTGATTAAGATTCTTTAACTTATATGATAAGTATTTTCACTAATCTTATACAGGGTCACTGATATGAGAATCGTCGTTCAAAGATCAGGTCCTGCCCGTTGTGAAGTCAACGGTGAAATTACCGGACATATTCCCGCCGGTCTGGTCATCCTTATCTCGGTCGATCCGGATGATTCACCGCATGATGTCGAGTGGATGGGCAACAAGATCGCCGGGTTGAGAATTTTTCCGGACTCCGACGGAAAGATGAACAGATCGATACTCGATATACAGAAGGATTGGAGTAACGATCCCGGTTCCTCCGATGAAACGAGACCGGGCATACTGTCAATCAGCCAGTTCACTCTCCATGGAAATGCCAGAAAGGGGTTCCGTCCGTCATTTGTCGGGGCAGCCCCGCCGGACAAAGGCGAGGAATATTACCATCTTCTTAACAACGATCTACGTGGTAGAGGTTTATCGGTAGAGGAAGGGATTTTCGGAGCGATGATGGATATTCATCTCGTAAACGAAGGACCTGTGACAATCCTGATCGACAGCAAGCACGCGTTTTAGAATTTCGTTCTTTCCCTGACCGAGTTTATCTCTCCCATCCAGCCATCGACATCCCTGACAGCCCAGCCGATCGAGTCATACTCGCCCTCATCGCTCACGTAATTCACAACAAGGATCATCCCGCCGTAACCCTTGCCGAGGAAATTCGATACCTGATCGACTCCCTGCACTCTTTCAATCGGTATCTCAATCCATCGCGCCGG
>CBDUUJ010000336.1:0-3856 GCA_965370205.1 uncultured bacterium | reverse complement strand
GGAATCCTGCCCGCATGAATAAAGGCATTGCGGACGAGGACGTCCACAAGACAGCCGACGGGACGTCCGCGCTACAGCAGGAAGCATAATTTTGAGACAACCTCTGAAGGATGGGGTACAGGGTAGCCTTTGTGCTTTTTCAACAGGCGAGTTTCCATCAGTTATCCATAAAAAAATGCCGCTTGGAAAAGCGGCGCATTTTAAATATATTTTCAGTACAAAGAATTTATCAGTGATTCAGGCTGATGTCGATCTCGCCGATCTCAGCTTCGACCGCATCGAGCAGCTCGCCACTCCAGACAAGCTCTCCGCACTTGATGACATCCGGGTAAAGCACCCTGTCGTCTTCGAGACGGGGCACGTACTTGCGGATCACATCGTAGGCGACTTGTGTGCCCGCGCCGGGTTTCTGAGGCAGTCTGAAGTCCATAGCCTGCGCTGCGCACATCATTTCGATACCGAGCACATTGGCGACGTTCTTCAGCACCTCGTTGAATTTGCGGATTGCGATCGGTCCCATGCTGACATGGTCTTCCTGGTCGGCTGAGAGGGAGATTGAGTCGCAGCTTGCGGGATGGCAGAACACTTTGTTTTCGCTGACAAGGCTCGCCGCGGTGTACTGGGCGACCATGAGTCCCGAGTTGATCCCGCGACCCTCTACGAGGAAGTCCGGCAGACCAGACAGAACCGGGTTGAGCAGGCGGTTGGTGTGCCTTTCGGACAGGTTGGCAAGCTCGGCGACGGCGATAGTCAAGTAATCGATAGCGAGACCGATTCCCTGTCCGTGGAAGTTGCCACCGGCGATATGCATTTTTTCATCCGGGAAGAACAGCGGGTTGTCGGCTGCGGAGTTAAGCTCGCGCTCGATCCAGTCGACAGCGAAGTGCCAGATATCGATAGCGGGACCCTGTACCTGGGGGGTGCATCGCATGGAGTAGCCGTCCTGGACCTTCCCGGAGAGGTCGGCCATGATTTCACTGTCCGCGAATAATTTATTGAGCCAGTGAGCGCTTGTCATCTGGCCCTTGTGGGGACGAGCCGCGTGGAGTTTCGGATGGTATGCCTTGAGAACGCCTTTCAACGCGTCGATTGTCATTGCGGCGGCGATGAACGCGTTTTTTATGAGGCGGCGCGTATCGACAAGCTGGATACACGCCTCGCCGGTCATCATCTGCGATCCGTTGATCAGCCCGAGACCTTCCTTGTAGAAAAGCTGGAGCGGTTCAAGCCCGGCTCTTTTCATTGCCTCAGCGCCGGGTATCCTCTCACCTTGATAAAAGGCCTCACCCTCGCCGAGAACAACCTCTGCAAGCTGGGACATGGGGCTGAGGTCGCCCGATGTGCCGACGGAGCCTTTTTCATTCACGACAGGCACAATTCCGCGATTGAATACTTCGGCATACAGATCCGCGGTACTCAGGCGGACACCGGTGTGACCGTTCGCAATGACATTCGCCCTGGCGACCATTGCAGCCCGGACCCTGTCAGGGGGGAACAGGCCACCGCATCCGGCGGCGTGGGAGTAGATGATACGCTTCTGGAGCTCCGAGCCCATTTCCGGATCGATCCTGATACGGGCGAACTCGCCGATGCCGGTGGTGACACCGTAGATTGCCTCGCCACCGTCGACAAGTTCCTTCACCAGAGCTTCACATTCCGAGATTCTCTCTCGCGTTTCAGGGGAATAAGAGAGCTTCCCATCTCCCTTTGCGATTCCCGCAACCTGATCGATAGTTAACGTCTTGCCGTCAAGAATGACATCCATTTTAATACACTCCTGTGAGATAATTCCTTTGAGAAACCCGCGTATTCTACCAGCTTGGATAACCGGCTACAACCCATAAAACAGGATTAACCGGCAATATAAGCCACTTTGAAAATTTCAGTTATCATTCTGTTCCTGCGGGTCGGATTTCTTCGGATTTTTTTTTCCACTCGTTGAGCCTTTAATATTCCAGGTCAGACCGAATATTGCGCCGAAAAGTGTCGGTATCCACCAGTTGGACGTGAGCGGACATGTATTGCCGGGGCATCTCACAAGCCACGCGAAAAGCGCTCCGATCGCGGCGCCGATAAGCATTCCGATCCAGTTCATTTTTTTTCGTCAACCTTCTGCCTGAACAATGATATTCGACTCGATAGTAATTTCGGCATTTACACTGTGACTCATAAAGCACAGGTCATGGGCTTTCTCGATGTATTGTTCAACGATCTCAATGTCCTCTCTGGCTTTTACAACGATGGTTGGACGGACTGCAATTTTTGTAAATCTGTAATGAGCGCCGTCATGCTCCAGAAGCCCATCGATTGCGGATTCGTAGGAGATAAACTCGAATTTATTTCTTATTGAGACGCTGACAAAGGATGCGAGGAGGCATGAATTTATGCTTTCGAGGAGGAGATCCTCGGGGGACCATAAATCATCCGTGCCCCGGAAGGACGGTGGCGGACCTCCCCTGATGGTGTCGGCGTTACCGTAATCCATAGCCCATGTACGCTCGCCTGTCCATTTCACATCGCACGAGAACGCATGGGATTTGTATTTTCTTACAGGTTTGTTTTTATCGTTCATCGTTGATCGATTGTCCCTTGGGGAATAGAAACCCCCGGACCGGCCGGGGGAATGTCTACATGGAATAACTGTTTAAACTGCGGTCGGTTAGAATTCTTTCACTATGACCGTCGCGTAGTTGGATATGGTATCCATATACTCGCAACTGACGACAGTGGTCCCGACCGGACCCGTTGCCTTGAACAAACCATACAGGCTGCCCCAGGCGTTGGCGTTGTCGGCGTCGATAATGAATCCGGGATCGTTGTCCGATACGCGCCAGTCGACCAGGTTGGTGATGACCTGCTCGGTTCCGTTTGAGTAGTGAGCGGTGGCTTCAAACTGCACCGTACCGCCCATGGCAACCATTGCAGAAGTGGGGTCGATCTGAATGGATGACAGCACTACCGGTCCGGGTTCATCGGTTCCGGGAAGCGCCTGGCCCTCAACGGTGATCTCGACTACCATGCTTGTAACGCCACGGTATGCGCAACTGATAGTTGCGGTGCCGCCGCCGACGGCGCGGACGATGCCCTTACCGACAAATTCAAAGACGTCGGGATCGCTCGTAACCCATCCGGCATAGGCTGTAATTACGTAGGTTGCCGTACCGGGATAGATTCCCGTAGCGCCGAGAGCATGAACCTGTCCTGGTCTCATCGTCTCGGGAACATTGAAGATGTTGATCTGTAACAGATCCCCTTCGGGTTCGAGGCTCGCAGGGGTGTCGCCCTTGCAGCCGGAACCGAGAGCAATGGACAGGATGGCAATAAGGATAATGTAACCAATCAGGGATACGCGCATTTAGCGCACCTCCAAAAGAGTTCGACAGATACAAAACCAACTCACCGGAAGTACCGGTCAATTGAAACGGCATAGTAGCATCAGGACTTGATAAGTGTCAAGGTTTATTAAATATGTAATAACAATTTCACACAACAAGTATTTATTCCCGTAGCGCAGACTGCCAGTTTGCAGTAGCCTGGGACTGTTGAAAAAAACTCCGGTACCCCACCCTTTAGAGTGGGTGTGCCGTGCTGTTCTACGGGTTATTGCATTTTCTGTAGCGAGCAATTAATTCTTTTCACTAATTGTGAGACAGGCTCTGCCAGTTTGCAGTAGCCTGGGACTATTGAAAAAAACTCCGGTACCCCACCCTTTAGGGTGGGTGGAAGACGCATAGTTTCCGGGATCGCCCACCCTAAAGGACCCACCTTAAAGGACCCACCTTAAAGGACCCACCTTAAAGGACCCACCCTAAAGAGACTGTCTCAAAATCCGGAAATATTGTAGCGCGGACGTCCC
>CBDUUJ010000335.1:0-3882 GCA_965370205.1 uncultured bacterium | reverse complement strand
ATGAAATTTTCGGTCTTCATGCACAGCAGGCAGTGGAAAAGACACTGAAGTCCTGGGTTGCCCTTCTCGGATTTGAATACCCGAGAACACATAATATCACCTTGCTATTAACTGCTTTAGAGAACCATGGTGCAGACGTTAGTCTCTTCTGGCCTCTTGAAGAATTTAATGTCTTCGCAGTCCAGTATCGCTATGAGGCTTTTACTGAAACCGGCGAAACACTGGACAGGATCGATATTGTTGAGAAGATCAGAGAACTGATCAGTTATGTTGATAATTTGATCCGTAAATCCGAATAAAGCTCTACATCTCGCAGCCGGCACCCGGTCTGACTCCAGATATTTCTCCATCCCCCGCCGTCACACCAACAACCTCAACGCCGTAAATACATGTAATCCTCATCCACATCCCACTCATTTCCGAAAAATCCCGCTGCGCGGACGCCGGCGTATCCCATCAGACGGACCTCGTCATCGTAGACCAGAAAATCCGGAAGGTTGCTCCCCGAATAAAGGCAGCACAGTCCGCCGGAAAGCCTCATGCCATCGAGTGAATTTCCCCAGATGCAATGGATTAAATTGCCGTGGGTATCGGGATTCGGATACACAAACTGGCACGCGAGGTCGTCACCTTCGATCCATCTATAACCAAGCCATATACCGTCCTCCTCAATCTGAATTGGCAGACCACTGGCATATTCCGCGCTGAGACAATTCGAGTCCGGTCCGCCGATCAGAATCAGATTGTAATCTTCATCAGTTATGCCCTTCGGAATACTTGAATCGGTAACAATATTCGTATAACCGTTCGCCCGATACCACCATCGCTGCGCTATATATCTCGCGATTTCCATGTTGAGATCGTTCTGTTCCTGAGTGCCGCTCTGACCAACGACGATTTTGAAAGGCCTGAAATACGCACGTTTGATCGGTCCTCTGAACTCGGGGCTTTTTCTCAACTCTGGAAGATTGTCATATCCCGGCATCCAGCCGACCCCGGTACTGACCATCGGCAGTGTTTTCGTGCTGTCCCAGTACGACATGTCCACTTCCCAGCCGTCGATAATCACATCGGATGGAATTTCCATATCGGACCATTCCGGGAATGAAATCGTGAACCTGCGAACATTCTCAGTCGTGATTACAAGCGACCTGTCACGCGTCAGCTCCGCATCGACATATATCCGTCCGATCGGGCTGAACTCCTCATGAACCGTGATCCAGTACATTGAATTACTGTTGCCGAGATCGTAACTCTGGAATGTCACATGCCTTGGAAATGGATTCCTGACACGTTCACGGCAGAACGAGCGGATTCGAAGAGCGTCGACGCAATCCGTCCCCGGAACATCCTTATTGTTATCCCACCAGTGACCCGTGTCCGGCTCTTCCCACAGACGAACATCGTAATCCATACGCTCGAGAGTTCCGGTCAGCAGACGCGCGTGAGTCGGGGGCACGTCATCGTCATCTGCGCCATGCACCGCAAGAACCGGCACATTTCGAAGATTCGGAAGAAGCCTGATCGAGCGATCCGGACTCGTGCACTGCTCGAAAATCCGCGTGCAGTTCGGATCGGCGAACAAATGATCCGATCTCAGAAACCACGGCGTATACAATTGGAACGATTCCCATCCGGCGGATGGAACCACCGCCGCGAACCTGTCGGCGTGCGTGCATCCGATATGCCACGCGCCGTGCCCCCCCATCGAATGCCCGACAAGATACACCCTGTCGGGATCGATCGGATATTTTTCCATGCAGAGGTCAAGTATTTCCATCGCGTCGAGACGTCCCCAGTCCTGCCAGTCGAAACCGAACGGGCGACGGTTGGTCGGCGCGACAACGAACGCCCAGGTCTTCTTCTCAAACGCGTTGACCTGCCCCTCGCATTCGACACTCGCGCCATGCGTCGAAAATATCAGAGAGTATTCTTTTTCAGGATCGTAATCGGTCGGATAATTAATACCGTATTTCTGGACACTGTTGTCGATCCTGCTAATGAATGTGATTATTCTCGATTCCTCCGGCTCCCTCAGACGCGCACTAGCGGTGAAATCAAACGAACCGCCATCCCACACAATTTCAAATGGAACATCGTAACCGTCTTCTTCCCAGTCAATATCGGAATCGGGAACGGAAATCGACGTGGGAATATTTATCACAGTCAGCGGTGGCAGTATTTCATTTGCATCTCCAAGCTCTACTTCAATCCAACGGTTGGTTGTGTTGAGAACGGGAACTGCCGCAAGACCATAATGCCTTTCTCCCCGCACGATATCCGGCACGAGGATATCCTTCTCCAGCGGGATCAATTCCGTTTCCGATGCGGGAAAAATCTCGAATCTGACCGTGGTATTTCCAGCCCATCCGCCGGTCATGAAAAAGATATGGTTCTCGCCCTCATCGAGAATGACAGGCGTCCGGATAACTCCATGACCATACGGATCGCCCTGGTACCACCGTCCGTTTATATAGAAACTTCCGATCCTGCGAGCGTTTACAAGAGCCTCGCACGCGTAATCGCACTCGACCGCCGTATACGCGGCAGCGGAGAAAATCATCCCGCTCACACCCCATTCACCATTGATTTTGTCCCAGTCGGGATTATCGAAACTGAAAACAAGATTCCCATTTCCGTCAACCGACTTGGGCTGCCAGCTCACGACCCCTCCGAACTGCAAAACGGATGGATAGGTCGCGATAAGATCAACCTCCCCTGTATCCCGGTTGAATGCCGATCCGATCGGGTTCGCAAGCGGCTCCCTCGACCCTGAATGGAACGGTCCGAGAATGTACCAGTCAGTAATCGGAATTCCCTCATCCAGACGCTGAAGCGGCACATCGGAACTATTCGCAATCCCCGATGTCGGAACAACAAGCAACATCAATAAAGCCAGTGGAATCAATATCTTTTTCATCATTTTTTTCATCATCCTTTTCATCACGCACCTCATTTATAAATTTCGAAATCGTAAATGAAACTACTATTCTCCGGTACCCCACCCTTTAGGGTGGGTTCTTTAGGGTGGGTCATCACTCTATCTCATCAAGCGGCAGAAGATCATCCAGTCTGCATCCAAGCGCTCTCGCGAGACGGATCAGAATCCCGATCGGCGGGATATACCGCTCCTCCTCGATATCCCTGTACGCTCTCACGGTCAACCCCGCGTGCATCGCGAGATTCTCCTGCGTGAGTCTCCCCTTCTTTCTCAAACGCCGAAGGTTTTCCGCCAGTACCGCCTCAAGCGGCATCTTCATCCCGTGCATGACATGAGATTACCACCTTCATAACCATCAACTCAAGCACTTACACGTACCGCTGGCATCCCTGCCGGCTGTAACGCTGGCATCCCTGCCGGCTGTACCGCTGGCATCCTGCCGGCCTCCTTCAGTTGTCACCAATCCGCATACCATGTAGAATTATCCCATCAACCCACCAGGAGAAAACCAATGTCACGCAAGGCATTTCTACTTCCGATAATTATCACCTTCGTTTTTGCCGCGCTATCACTCACGCTGATCTCATCGTGCATGCCCACAACCGGCGCATCCATGTTCGGCGACCGGATCGGGCTCCTCTATATCGAAGGAGTGATAATGTCCGGGCACCAGTCCGACAACCCCTTCTTCACATCCGGCCCGACAAGCGATCACATCGTCGAAGTCATCGAACAGGCTATCGACGACAGCGGCATCAAGGCGCTCGTCGTGCGGATCAACTCACCCGGAGGATCGGCAGCCGCGAGCCAGGAAATCTACGACGCATTCATGAAATTCAAATCCGAAACAGGGCATCCGATCATCGTCTCGATGGCGGACGTGGCGGCATCGGGCGGCTACTACGTCGCAGCTCCGGCGGATGAAATATACGCGAATCCCG
>CBDUUJ010000334.1:0-3887 GCA_965370205.1 uncultured bacterium | reverse complement strand
TCTGCACCGAGTGCGGTCAGAATTTATCTGGTGACGCACCTGCTCCCGCATCGGTTCCATCGGCTCCGAAACCTCTCGAATACCGAATTGTCGGGGAAGTCCTGCAGACCGTGGAAATCGATATCCCGCATGGAGAGAGGGTGTTCTCCGAGACGGGCGGGATGATCTGGATGGATGAGACCATCGAGATGGAAACGTCCATGCAAAAGGGCAAGGAAAGCAAGGGTGCGCTGGGATCATTTCTGGATGCCGCCTCCCGCGCGATTCAGGGAGAGAGTTTCTTCCTGAATTATTTCGCAGCGAAAAATGGACCGGGTACCGTGTCGTTCGCGTCGAGTTTCCCCGGAAAAGTTCTGCCTTTTCAGCTTGATCCGGGCGAGTCGATTATCGCGCAGCGGGGAAGTTTCCTCGTCGGACAGGAGGATATCGATCTCAGGATCGAATGGCGTGGCGCGGGCGCTGCGTTCTTCGGCGGCGAGGGACTCGTGCTCCAGCGGCTCACCGGACCGGGTCTGGCTTTTCTGGAGATCGACGGCGAACTCACACTTCGCGATCTCCAGGCGGGACAGACACTTCTCGTAGACACCGGACATATCGCGTGCTTCGAGGAAAGTGTCAAGTACGACATCAAACTCCAGAAGGGATTCAAGAATCTGTTTCTCGGCGGAGAGGGATTGTTCCTTGCGCGATTAACGGGTCCGGGCAAGGTATGGCTGCAGCACATGACAATGCCAAACCTCGCAGGCCGCCTGACACCGTTTCTGCCGTTTAAGAGGGATTGAGACCAAGTCTATTTGCCTTTCCGTTTTCGACTGGCTTTCTTTTTCTTTCGAGATGGAGTATATCCAGGACAACCTGGACAATGTTCTAATGTAGGTTTGCATTTACCCCTTCGATAAATTTTTCCTGGTGGTGTTGGAATAATATTTCTATTTTTAAAATCTGTCATTAAGTTTTTATCATCCGTATAGAGAATTCTCGCTCCACTTTCTAATGCCAAGGCAAGTACATGAGGATCATCTGATTTTTTTACCATTCTCTTAACAATCAATTCTTGAGCGTCTAATTTATCACCTGAACGATCTAAAGCTATTCCTGCTCTTTTCCATCCTGCTAAAATACGTCTTGCTTCTTTTACTTTAGATAGTTCTTTCTTAAGCTGTCCCCCATAGATTAGTCTCCCATCTCCCTCCTCAATCCATTTGTGAACTGGTTCGTTGTCTTTATGATTGGGTTCATTAAAGAAAAAAGCTATTATATTGGCATCAATTATTATGCACATACTTCAGCCTTCCAGAAACCTTCTTTCCTCATCGAGGAAGAATCGCCGGTATCCAGGCGGCGCGTTAATAATATTCCCTCGTTTATCAAGTGATATCGGGTGAATGACAATCTCCCCCCTTTTTCGTTCAAAGTAAAGAATGATGACATCATCCGCAGATAAAAACCCTCGTTTCTTATCACGTAAGTCCATCCTGATGCGGTCAATAAGGTAATCGCCGTGTGTTTCAATGATAAATCGTTTTTTATCACGCTTGCCAATCTTTCCAAGTAGTGAACCAAGTTCTGCTTGAGCTCTTGGGTGAAGGTGGACTTCTGGCTGCTGCAGGAGGTAAGTTTGGTTCTTTGTACCTCTTAGTACATCAACAAGAATTGGTAACACCTGACTGACTCCGTATCCCACATCGACAAGGTTTCTTGAGTAGTTTGCTATTTCTATTAATAATTGGAAGGGATCAGAATCTCGTTTGCCAAGAGTTTTTACTTCTATACTTTTAAATAATCCGCATGCCTTTCCGAATTTGATAACATCAGAAATTAGTTTTTTCCCTTCGGTAGAACCGGAACGCTCAAGACGAGCTAAAACTGCCGGGGTGTGGCTTCCTTCTGAGCGGGGTATTTCATCAAGGGGATCATATGTACGTTCCGGTTTAGACCGGATTGGGGCAAATGCAAATGGTCTTTCTTTAATAGAATGGAGATGCTGGATTAGTAAAGATATTAAACTCCTTATTTCTTCCAATTCTCCCATAGCAGGAAGAGGTTCGTCCTTTCTTGGTATATATGAATGACATGCACGGTTTAACATAAAATCAAGAAAATAGAGGATGGGAAGAGGAGGACCTCCTAGATAAACATCACTTATAGGTTCGTAATATTCTAATGTCGGAGTAATTATTGATAATTTAAAGTCTTCAGGCTCCTTTTTGGATATATCTTGTATTGGTGCAAATTGCACTGAAATAGTGATTGGGTCAATAGCCAATTTAATCTCTAAAATGTCTGGTTGAGTATTACCTTTACTCCGACAAAATATTACTTGAGTAGTAACCTCAGGTGAATCACTTCTCATTTGAAATGGGTATGTACAGCCAATTGTAAATGTTTTGGCCTGTTTTCTTTTACCTCCAGACAGGGAAGCAATTTGGTCAAAAGTGCCTAATTCGAAGGGTTCCTCATTAAAATCTAATCTTGGTGACCCAATTGTAATATCGTGTGCAAGCCTTATTGCAGCAAGTAAGCTGGATTTTCCGGTGCTATTCTCACCGACTAAAAGAGTCAGTGGTTTTAAAGGAATCTCCTGTCGTTTTCTGAAGCAACGGAAATTTTCAAGGATTAATGTTTTCATAACTCATTCCTCCCCAGGCAATTCTATCATTTTTCCTTCCCCAGGTTTTGGGCGGCGTTTTCCGCGGAAGAAATAGCCGAGGTCTTCGCCGATTGCAGCGAATCTTAGCTGCCAGACTCTCCAGATCGCCTCGAATACGATCTTCTTCGACATCTTGCTCCCGCCCTCGGTGCGGTCGGCGAAAATGATCGGGATTTCACCGACTTTAAAACCCATCCGTGCCGCGCGGAAATTGAGATCGATCTGGAACGAATATCCCTCACTTTTAACTTTATGCAGGGGGAGATTTTCGAGCACTTTACGGCGGTAGCATTTGTATCCTGTCGTGCAGTCCCAGAGCGGCATCCCCGTGATGACCCGTACATAGAGACTCGCGGCCATCGAGAGAATTAGTCTCGATAGCGGCCAGTTCACGATAGATAATTTCCCCGCGTAAAATCTCGATCCGATCGCGATATCGAATTCCTTTGTTGCTTCAAGAAGTCTCGGGAGGTCGGCGGGATCGTGCGAGAAATCGGCGTCCATCTCGAAACAGTGGGTGTAGTCGCGTTCGAGCGCCCATTTGAACGCCTCGATATACGCGGTGCCGAGACCCATCTTGCCTGCGCGGTGAATGCAGTGAATGCGCGGATCCTCTTTGGCCAGCTCATCGACAATGTCGCCGGTACCGTCGGGCGAGCCGTCATCGATGATCATTATCTCGGCGATGGGGAGTTCCTCTTTGATTCGCGAGATAAGTTTCGCGATATTCTCGCACTCGTTGTAGGTCGGAATGCAGACCAGCGGTTTTACTTCGTTCTCAGTCACGATCGGCGAATTATAGCGCAAAAATTACCGGATATGGGTAAATCAGGCAGGTGACTTAATTAAAAGGGGACACTTTTTTTTGCCACGAAGATCAACGATTAATTCAAGATCGTGGAAGGCAAAAACAAAATGTCCCCGGACATGAATCAATTTTCATTTAACAGGATTGGTCTAAAAAGATCAAATCAGTTGAGTTTCCCCGCCTTCAGGATCGGTAATATCCGCGATCCGCACAACTTCCTCAAGCGTGGTCTCCCCCGCGCGCGCGAGATCCCATACCGCGTCGAGAAGCGTCCTCATTCCCTCCTGCTTGGCGAGCATCCTGAGTTGCCTCAGGGGAAGCGATTCGAGAATTTTCGCGCGAAGGTTCTCGCTCATCTCGAATCCTTCGCTGATGAGCATCCTTCCCTCGAAGCCGGTGTCCGAGCATTCCGGACATCCCGAGCCGAAA
>CBDUUJ010000333.1:0-3890 GCA_965370205.1 uncultured bacterium | reverse complement strand
CTCGGCGGTCCTTCGCCCTGTGAGCTTGCGTTCTGCCCTCGCTTCCTTAACGACCTGCCTGACATCCTTCACAGTGCTCGTGACCGCCGAGAACTCGCGGAAATGCACATCCACCTCATTCGCAAGCGCCCGCGCGAGAGTGGTCTTGCCGCATCCCGGAGGTCCCCACAGGATGAACGAATGAATCTGATCGGTCCGAACCATGCGCGCGATCGCACCGTCCTCCGACAGAAGCTGCGACTGTCCGACCATCCCGGCAAGGGATTTCGGTCGCAGCCTCGCGGCGAGCGGAAGGTTCTCTTCATTCGATTCAGTTTCGGATCGCGATTCCTTAAAAAGAGTCATGATGGATTTCAACCGGTGTTAAGTCTATCAAATTTCGGGGACATGCTCATTTTCGCATAATTCCGGGGACATGCTCGTTTTCGCCTTGCAAGCCTTTGATCTATTACACTTCCCGAAGCGAAAACGACCCTGTCCCCATACTTTACGCCCCATTGTTACCGGGGACAAGGTCGTTTTCACTTTCAGGATTGCAGCTGATTGCAGAACTGCATGGTGAAAACGAGCATGTCCCCGAGATTTTATGAAAACGACCTTGTCCCCATACATTACGCCCCGTTAAGAATCTCGATCTCCACATACACCCGTCCCTTTTTTGACTCCCCGATAATTCCCTCGAATCGAAACCTGCCGCCGCCCCGGACAGAGACAATATCTCCCGGAACAAGCTCCGTTCCTGCTTTCCCGGCAATTTTATAATTGAGAAGCACCCCTCCCGATTCAAGATGCTTCTTTATCTGTTCCCTGCTGGGTTTGAGGACCTGCGCGGCGACAGCATCGATTCTCGGTGACGCAACCGACACTTTTTTCCTGCCTGTCTGTGTAACCGCTGGAAGGTCGGCGATTTCCTCAGGATTCATCGTTCGAATTGCAAATCCGGGAATTATTTCCGGAATCTCCCCCGCACCGCTCACCGCGACAGCCCATGCCCCATCGATCTTAATAACATCCCCGACCGATGCCTTCTCTCCAAGATACGGACTTATAACGTCCAGCATTTCCACCCGTTTCGGCGGATCGAAAAGATTTTCCGGTCGAACTCTTATGATAAGAAACTCAGGCTGGGGCCATTCCAGAAGATTATTGAGATGAGCCGTCTGAAGGCATCTCAGCCTCGACACGGGATTTGGGGCGACTTCCCGCCACCTAATTTCCCGCGATACAAGCTCCCCGATAGTAACCGACCGCGTCCAGGGTTCGAAAAACGGACTGAGAATAATCTTCCTGCGGGATTGATCCGATTCAAGTATCGAGTTGATCGCAGCAGCCAGCTTCCCGGATTCATTCCTTATCTCTGCATTGGATTTAAGGTCTTCCATCGATGGGAATTATACACCAGACTTGCGGTTTGTATCAGACATGAAAAAAACCCGGACCTCCATGTCCGGGTTTTCCAAATATTATATTTACTCAACGATCAATTCAGGGGATGCGCAAGGTTCCCGGTATTGGATCTCGTCCTCATGAACTTCGGCCAGGGCAGAAGATCAAGATTGATTGGAACCGGGTGATTGGTGGTTATTGCCGTCATGCGATGGCTCTCCGTTCCAAACACGATGTCGATATTACCGTCGGAATTAACATCCGTGATTAACGGGATAGTGGTCACAGCCCCGTATGGCGCGGTATCCCACTTCGCCAGGGTCATGCCGTCGGCCCCGTTGATAATTCTCAGGTAGAAATCCGCCGAGCCGCACACCACGTCCAGCCATCCGTCATTATTCATGTCGGCGACCGTCGGCGACGTCGGCATATAGATATCGTCATCGCTTACCCATAAGACCGATCCGTCGGTGCCATCAAGCACGAACACATTGACGAACCTCGACGAGATCGCGACATCCGGAACCCCGTCGCTGTTGAAATCGCCAAGCGCGGGGGAGGTATCGAAGTTACCGACAATGTCAACATTGGACCAGAGCAGATTCTCATTGGCGACATCGAACGCGTATACACCGTTATTGCATCCGACAATCGCATCGCCCGTTCCATCCTGATTCAGATCGCCGATCGCCGGAGATCCAAGGGAGAATCCCGTTCCGAAATCAAAGCTCCAGATATTCTCGCCGGTAATTCCATTGACTGCGCTGACAACGCCGCCGGATGCCACCAGGACATCGAGATGCGTGTCACCATTGAAATCCTCGAGAGACGGGGTCGCCTTTACCGGCGCGCCTGTATCGTAACTCACAAGAAGATCGCCGCTGCCGCCCTCGAACGCATACAGGTTGTTGTCGAATGAGCCGACGATCACCTCGGGAATTCCATCGCCGGTCTGATCGGCGCAGACAGGCGACGATTCGACGAGGTTGTCGGTATCAAATGTCAAAATGGCATATGGCTGACCAAAGATAAGGTTGATGGCATAAATCGATGTGTCATTGGAGCCGACCAGCACATCGATAACGCTGTCATCGTTTATATCCCTTATCGCCGGCGAGCTTTTTACCATTCCCCCGGTCTCAAAAAACCATTGTACGGCGCCGGAACCACCGTGCAGCGAATAAACCGACCCGTTGTCACAGCCGAATATCACATCCTGAACCGTGTCGAAGTCGATATCCCTGATATTCGGCGACGATTCCAGATCGGCAGTGAAAACCTGCGCCCAGATTTCAGTCATGCTGCTGCATGTACCCGCGATCTGGTACTGGTTCGTGTCCTCGTTGCCGGCCTGGTCCTCTGCCGTGACAATGAACGTATATTCCGCTCCATTTACCGCCCCGACAGCGTAGTGCGACCAGCAGGTGACCGTTTCCTTGCCGGGTGGAATCAGAGGGATATCAGTTACATAGTTGATGTTATACAGGACCGGTCCGCTCGGGTCGGTAGCGGGATAGAAACTGACAATCGCTCTCTCGCTTCCCCACCAGACCTCTTCAATTCCAACTTCACCGGTCCACTGGGGAGGCTCGTTGTCCTCAGTTACCTCAACGGTAATTCGACACGCGATCCCCTCGTGATTGATCGAATCGAGCGCAATTATCGGAAGCTCAAATTCGCCAAACGCAAGCGGATACCATGCGTTGGGGTTAGTCGCATCGTGCTGAATCTCCAAAGTCCAGGTTGTGAATGTTTCTCCCGCAGCACTACCGACCGGTGGAGCGAACGCCTGCATTCCCGCAAGTGTGTTCAGTGGCGAGCAATCCAGATACACTCCCTTCGCGTCGTTCTGCCAGTCGAGCAGATCCAGAGTGATGAGCAGGTGATACCCGGTCGGGTGAATGCTTCCCTCCACCGATACATTCGTCATCTCAACGGGTTCCTGCTGGTGGCCGGGATAGCTCGCATCAATAATAAACGGCACGAGCACATTGTATGGAGTCGGCAGGCTGAGCGTCACATGTGTGCTGTGCTCCTCGCCCGGTCCAAAAATTCGATCCTCTGCCTCCGTCGCGAAAAGAATATACGGGTCGGGATGATACGGATCGCCGGACCAGAAATCTGTAAGTCCGCGCTCATTCTCAAGCCGTCGACCGGTGTTCCATTCATCGAGAAGCAGAACAGCCCTGACATCATATCCGCTAAAAACGGTCGGATTGATCAGGACCGCATCGAGATCGATAATCCCCGCCGATTTGTCGAACGCGAAATTATCAAGCCGCAGACAGTTTGAGCATGCAGGCTTCAGGACCATATCGGTGACATCAAAATGCGCTTCAAGTCCGCGATCCCACGGAACAACCTCTGCGGTTCCATCCATGGGACGGATATCAAGCACATAACTGCCCCAGATTTCATGATCATCTCCGAAACCTCTGGGAATTCCATCCTCGGAACCGCCACCGGTTCCGGTCGGGTCCATCAATGCTCCGGTGGGATCACCT
>CBDUUJ010000332.1:0-3890 GCA_965370205.1 uncultured bacterium | reverse complement strand
TGCCGGCTGTAACGCTGGCATCCCTGCCGGCTGTAACGCTGGCATCTTGCCGGCTCAATCATCCGATAATGCGTGTTTGATCGCAGAAATAATAAGAGGCAAAATACCTGTATCCGCCAGTATGAAAATGAGGAGAAATATCCACCCCGCACCCGCGAAAACCGCGCTCCTTTTCTCCAGGTTATGCTTCAGAGCGAACTCCGGAAACGGATACTTACTCCTGAGCGCCTTGATTTCCTCGATATAAAAATTCCGCCTGTTCTCCGGAAGCATCACCGCGTCCCATTTCAACTCAGGCGTGCCCCCGATTTCCCTGTAAAGCCTGTATGCGATCTCAAGAAGTTTCCGCGCGAAAATCACCTCGTCATTGAACTGCCTGCGCTTGATTAAATCATCGGGCGCCTGAATCCCCTTAAGAATCACATACAGTGCGGTTATCCTGCTGAATCCCCGTGTGACAAGATTTTTCAATCGCCTTGCATCCAGATTTTTCGCCTTAAGCCCGTACTGAAGCGACTCCGCCCGGTGGTGAAAACGGTTTATCGCAGGAGCGATAATCTTCAGCGGATCCTTCTCAACCGCGATCGGTTTCGCTATATCCTCAAGATATCGCAGGACCGTGTTAAAGTCGGGATTGGGAACTCCTGTTGCTTTTGCTATGACTGCAAGGCTGACCATGTTGATTTCCAATATTTCCGATAATACTACCACGAACCATTACTTAGACCAATCCCGTTAATTGACGCTCGTTTGATTGAGGGGACACTTTTTTTTGCCCCGCAGATCCCGGATTAATTCATCGTTGTAGAAGGCAAAAACAAAATGTCCCCGGACATGAATCAATTTTTATTTAACAGGATTGGTCTTACAGTTAACACTTGACACTTTGATTCACAAATTATAAACTCCGGACCAGCGCTCGGAGGATCGGGGAAGTGGACACTGTCCCGCTGCCCCCGCAACTGTACCGGGTGACGCGTCCCCAGCCATGGCCACTGGCACAAAGCCGGGAAGGCCGGGGATCGCGGATGAACCCGCAGCCAGGATACCCGCCCTCACGAGCAACTACCGTCAACGCTTTCGGTGGGAAGGTGACGCGGATACGCCACTATTGGCATCCTCGCACCCGTCCTGAATTCAGACGGGATTTTTCATATCACAAAACGAGGTGCATCATGCGCATTAAAACCGTATTACTCGCAGTAACAATCATCTTTACTCTCACAATCGGATTCGGATGCACGGGCACGAACCCGATTGCCCCCGATCCAAATCAACCCGGGACCGCCAGTCTGTCATTCGTACACAAAATTATCGCACGGCTGAATCAGTCGACAGGCGTTGTCTGGATCGGCGCCCCGCAAAACACAACCGTTCCTTTCAGCTTCGTCCTTATCACAATCCCCGGTCAGTTTCCGGAGAAAATCCAGTCCAATTCCGACGGCAGTTTCCTTTTCAAATTCGCAGGCGATCAAAATTCAACAGCGACTGTCGAATGGACCGACCTTTCACTTGCTCAACACACGGCGGATATTTCAGTGACCGATCCACTTGACGGATTCGATCCGAATATCGGTATTGCAGGAAAATATCCCAACCGAATGACCGTTACCGACAGCACGGTCTGGGTCGTCAACTCCGGTGATGAACAACTTGCATCCTACGATCTCGATTCTCTTCAGCCGGGATCATTCATAGTGAACGCTCACTCGCGGACAAATATCTGGGACGCGGCGTTCGATTCATACACCAGCGGTCTCATGACTACTCTCTTTGGCGGTGTATTCTACTTCAACGCCGTATCGTACCCTATCAATAGTGTAAAAACCGATGGGTTCCGGGATTTCGCGAGTCCAAACGGTGTTGTGATCGTCGATGATATCGGCTGGGTCGTGAACTCCAACCCGATTAGCTGGTTCCCTTCGGAATACGGTCAGGGCTGGATAAGTAAAATCGATCTTCACCCGAGCCTTTCCGTCGTCGATGAAATTAATACAGACTGGTTCAACCCGCAGTATGTAATTTCCGATGGCGAATATATTTACGTTTCCTGCTCCGGAACGATTGATTTCGTCCCGCCGGATTACATCGCGACCGCGCTCGATAATGGCGGCGTACATGTTATTAATCCCCAAACATCTCAAATCATCGCAAGCTACGATCTCGGCAGGAGCGGTCCCGGACCGATGGCGCTCAGTCCGGACAGCCGGTATCTCTACATTGGAAGCGGGGTCGCAGGATCGGTTTTCAGAATCTGTCTCGATAACGGGACAATTCTGAATGATTTATCCGACCCGATTGTTATTTCGGATATGCCGGGGACATTCGTACCGTTTCTGGAAGTGTCCGAATCGGGACTCATCGCATGCGCGAGTTTCAACACCGACACAATCCAATTTATTGATTCATGGACTGGCGAAGTGAATCCGTTTCCGTTTTTCGATCCAATCGAGCTGCATCCCGATGATCCGGGCGCATTTTATGGTCCGCAGGACGCGGCGTTTGTCGAGCGAAACGGCGAGGAGGGTCTGCTCGTGCTGACAACGGTCGAGAGCGCGTTTCACTGGATAGGGTTTTGATAAAAAAATCAACTAAGCTGCTGTAACATTTATTTAATTTAAAAATCACCAACCCACGGGAATATCCGTCACAAGCATCCTCGGTGGATCGGGGCATGATGTAAACCGATGATAGGTTCCCACGATCCGTCCTCCATGGGCATAATCCAGAACCCAGTTTGAAAATTCCCCTGGATATGATGGATCACACGGAAATATATATTCCAGCGATGCCTGAGCAACAACGTTCAGATCGACATTCAGCTTCCTGATCTCCAGCGTATTGTTAAACACAGGATGTTGCTGCCACATTGCCGTGATCCTGCAACCGGCAAGCACATCATCCGACCGATCGACCTTCATATCGCATAGCCGCATGTGACAGTCCGGATGTGTAAACAAACCGTTGAAATTATAGGATTCCCAGTGCGCCATGCCTAAGTAGGAAAGACTACCGGAGCTGAAATCCCATCCGTGAATCTCTATTCCGACCGGATAGGCGTCGTTATTGCACGCGACGAACACCCGGCGATACCTCTGCAGGGCAAAAACATCACAGATCACCCTGGTCCCCGGTATCTGTCCGGTGATGTTCCATTCGTCAACCTTGACATAATGCGGCGCAGGCTCACCTGCATCGTAATCCCAGCGCTCCAAAGTAAAAACATAGTCCGGATAGTAATCATCACAGATAACCAGCCATAAATTACCCCATTCATCGAAATCCAGTTGAGTATTGCATTGCGTGGCGCCGGTTGCAATATGTCCGATATAGCTTCCATCATCCTGATCGCAGAATTGCACCCAGTCCATTGGCGGACCATTCCCGTGGTTATCATCAGGACATGTGTACGCAAAAACGCCATTGACTGCATCGGTGGAAAGTCCCCATGCACGTAAACTAATGTCGTATTGAGGATGTTTGCTGGCAAAGATATCAAAGCTTATGGGATCCGTCGGCGGATTCGGGAGATCAAATCGTATCCAGTGACTGATCCGAACCTGATGTAAGACTGGAATGATCACTCATCGGCATGACCGGTGTCTCACCGCCGGATGAACATCCGACGATCAGGACAACACACAGCATTACGGAAATACAGAATATCCAGGTACGCATAATGACCTCCAGGGTTTGTTGCAGGCATAAACCGGAGTGACCGGATCAGCCATTCACAGCAGTATATCAAATAATAACCGACTTAATTTAGCTGATTTAATGAACTGCTGCGTATCCCCCTTATCCTCCGGCAAATGTAACATTACATCATTTTATAGTGAATTTCAAATTTAAAATGTCCCACTCGTGTAAAAATAATATTATGAAACAAT
>CBDUUJ010000331.1:0-3901 GCA_965370205.1 uncultured bacterium | reverse complement strand
AAGACTGATCCGGAAAGGAATTGACGTGCGACGTTTTCAATTCAGACTCGAACATTTACTACGATACCGCCGCTCGCTTACTCAGCAGGAACGGATTCATCTTGCGCAGAAAGTCGGCAGGCTTTCGATCACTGAAAATCACGCAAGCGAGCTGAGAGGACTCATGAATTCCACGAAGATCGAACATCAGCGTTCACTGGAAACCGGCACTACCACCCGGGAGATCGTAAATCTTCATGAGCACATTGTTCGAATCAGTGAGGCGATCGATCTCGCGGATGAGGAGATTGAAAAGGCGAGGGTTGAAGTGGACAAGGCTCGCGACAAGCTCGTGATCCGTCGCCGCGACGAACGCGCCATTGAAATATACCGGAAGCGTCGATTCAATGCGTGGCTGCAGGATTATTACAGGGACGAGAACAGAACTCTCGACGACCTTGCCACGATCCGCCATGTGCGACAGGCGGACAACCCGTCCTGATATTTTCCGGTCGATTCCGGTTTTGAACGATTATCATTCCTGAGGATATGGCGATGATGAATGTAATAAAAAACGAACGCGGAAACGCAATGGGATGGATTTTTACCATCATACTCCTGATCGTCGTAGGCATCGGGGCATACCTGAGCCTGATCCGGTTCAGCATACTCCCGGCTCCCGAAGCCCTCGCGGAACAATCCTGGATGAAGACTTTTCTCCCTCCCGTGGATGAAGACGAAACCACTCTGGAGGTCGAGTTCAGCCTTGAGGACAACCTCCGCAACCAGATGCTTGTCCTGAAAAGCGAACGCGATGTCGCGCAGACCAGGATCACGACTCTCGAACAGCAGCTCGCCGATCAGCAGAGTTTAGTGCAGGAAAGAGAGGATGAAATCGCGCGCCTGCAGAACGCGCTCAACCTGGCCGCCGACAGGAATATCCAGAATGTGTCTCTGATCCATGAAAACATGGACCCGAAGGAATCCGCGGCGATCCTCGCGAATATGGGAGCGCAGAGCGCCAGCCTGATTCTCGGCCAGATGCGCGAGAGCAAGGCGGCTTCCGTCCTTGAGGTAATGGACGAAGCCATCGCCACCGAAATCACCGAAATAATGGCTGGTTTAACTGGTGAGGAATCGGAAACAACACCGGGGAGCACACCCTCAGAACCCACTAACAATCCCGTTTAATTAATATATTTATATAGTTATAATATTGCTTCCCGTAACGTAGACAGCTTGTCTGCCGTAACATTACCAAATAACTATTATGGTGCAAACCGGGCCACGAAGATATCCGTAAAGCTTCCCGTTTCCAAAACTGTCTCGTTTGGTTCACCAAATCCGAATGTCGCTTTACCCCGGAAGTATCCAGTCACAACAGTTGAGTCATCCGAAAGTGGTGAGATTCCCTCGCCCGTAGCACCTTTAGTTCCTCCAGCATGCCTGACCCAGTTCAAAGTGCCATCGGGATTGTAACGTGCCAAAAAGATATCCCCAGCTCCTTCCGAAATCAGGACTGTCTCCTCCGGTTCACCCTCGCCGAAAGTCGCTATGCCCTGGAAGTATCCTGTCACAACTGTGGAGTCGTCCGAAAGAGTTGTGATTCCATTACCGTCGCCCCCACCCCCGGCACGTTTCGCCCATGCGAGAGTACCGTCGGGATTGTACCGGGCCACGAAGATACCACCTGATACCAGAACGGTCTCGTTTGGTTCACCCTCCCCGAATGTCGCTGAATCGTGGTAAGATCCTGTCACTACTGTCGAGTCGTCGGAAAGCGTAGTAATTGCATTGCCTTCATCAGAACTTGGTCCCCCGGCACTTTTCACCCATGCGAGAGTGCCATCGGGATTGTACCGTGCCACGAAGATATCATCACCATCCGAAACCAGGACAGTCTCGTTTGGTTCACCCTCGCCGAAAGTCGCTGTATCCCGGAAGTATCCTGTCACAACTGTCGAGTCGTCTGAAAGCGTAGTAATTCCATTGCCTTCATCAGAACTTGGTCCCCCGGCACGTTTCGCCCATGCGAGAGTGCCATCGGGATTGTACCGTGCCACGAAGATATCATCATGTTCCGTTACCATGACAGTTTCGTTTGGTTCCCCCTCCCCGAAAATCACCGTTTCCTCGAAGTATCCGGTCACCACTGTCGAATTGTCGGAAAGCGCTGTGATTCCAAGACCAGCATTAGAATGGGTTCCTCCCGAACCAACAACTTGTTTCACCCATGCGAGAGTACCGTCCGGATTGTATCGTGCCACGAAGATATCATACCCGCCAACCGTAACAAGAACAGTTTCGCCTAGTTCGCCAGCACCGAATGTCACAGTTCCCCTAATCAATCCTGTTATAACTGTGGAATCGTCCGAAAGTGCTGTGATTCCATTCCCCCGGTCGGAGACCTTTCCCCCGGCGCGTTTCGCCCAGGCAATTGTACCGTCCGGATTATACCGCGCAACGTATATTTCCTCGTCTCCTTCCTGAATCAGAACAGTTTCGTTCACTTCACCCTCTCCAAATGTCACTTTGTATTGGAAATATCCCGTCACAACTGTTGAGTTATCAGAAAGTGTGGCAACTCCTTTGGCAAGATCATTACCTGGTCCGTTAGCACGTTTTGCCCAGATTAGATTACCATCATTGCCAACAGTGATATCCACGATCTGATACGCTGCCAGTTCACCGAGATTTACATCACTTTCAATTGACAGGGCTTTAATGAGTGAAGGATATTGACCGTTATTGACACCGAACTGATTTGTTATAACACCATCGTACAGCCATGACTCATCACCGGCCTGGAATGAGTAACTCAGAAATACTTCACCATCAAACAGTGACGGGCATTCTATCGAGACAGTGCTAATAGTGTCGATCCCCTGATGATCGTACACTGTTACCTGGACATCGGCAGCAGCCCCAATTTCATCGGTTAATATGGCAGACATCTGGAAGTCCATCCTGTATGGCTCAAGGCAGTTTGCACTGGATGGGAAATCGGTAACAGGATCAACAACATCGTCAATTTTTACCCACGACGTATCCACCACGTACCCGAACTCAATTGGTTTTGACGGGTATTTCAGATTGACAGTTACCGTCTCAGTTGCTCCTGCCTCAAACATCCGTCTGGGATTATCCCTGCAAAAAGCCATAAATGGATTCAGCGTCCCTGTGAAGTTATCTCCCAATGCCAGTTTTCCAGGGATATACTCAAGGATTGGAAACGATGCGGAGCCTTCGGGAAACTCGACCGGATTAAACAGTGTAGTGAAGCCATCGGGATTTAACAGATAGGAATTCAATCCGTCAAGTGAGACGAATCTGTTACTGGCGGGAAAGAGAGTGTCAGCATCGGTAACTAAAACTCCACGCACATCAAATACTGTCAGTTTTACGAAATCGGAAAAAGGATGTCTTAGCTGAAAATCGCATTTAACGATGTTATTCGGAAGCCATAACAGATTGTTGATGCTGAGACAATCGGTACATGGGTTAACTTCCAGCAGCCTGACTACATTGAAGTGTGATCCGGCTTCCCGATCCGGCAGAATTTCGATTGTTTCACTATCCGGATCGATTCTGATTTTCCAGTAACCCCAGACTGTACGATTGGACTGATATTCCGAAGTCTGAGATACCTGCTCCGGGCTGGAAACCGGGGTAACAGGCGATTGTCCCGACGAGCATCCGACAAACACCGACAGAATGATAAAAGCGAGTATGATTTGAATCCTGTTCATTGAGATCTCTTCCTTTGGGGAATATACTATACATCCTGATTATATACATTATACTATAAATCCAACCAAAAAAAATCCCATTTCTCCATTGCCAATACTTGACAAAATTACAAATTTATGCTATACTCACTATCGGAGGTTAATTAATTCATATCCTGCAGGGCCTCCGGATT
>CBDUUJ010000330.1:0-3914 GCA_965370205.1 uncultured bacterium | reverse complement strand
AGTTAAAACATCTCTTAATCGCAGTCGGGCTTGTGGTTTTAGTGTGGGGAGGAATTCTCCTTTACAACTATCTTATGTCCGAAAGTACGCTTGATTACCGTCTCGGAAAACAGGCTCATCAGGACATGCTCGACCGTCCGGATGTTTTCGGCGACAATGTTGTCGGTTTCGATCTTGTTGAGCCGGGCGTTTACAGGATCGAGGTAACCGGATTCAGTGACGCGCAGCTCGCAGGTCGGATGGCCTATAACGCAATGGCTGTACTGGTCATGGCGAAATGGGAGATGCAGTGTTCGAGGCATATCTTCACGATCTACGGATACCAGGACGAGGAACTCATTTTCGAGGTCAACAACACCAGGTACGATGAACCGATTGTAACTCTCATGGGACCGTTCGAGGGAATCGAGTACATCCCGTCGTTCACAAAGAAAGCTCCGGAATTCACTCCGGTCGAACCTGACAGACCGGGTGTGGAATCTCGTCAGGGGATTGTATCGTAAACACTATGGATTCCGTAGAACAGCACGGCAGTGCGTCCTCATACAACCAGGCACTAACATAAAGACGCACTGCCGTGCGGGGCTGTTGATAAAGTCGGACATTTGACATAAAATACAAAAATGCTAGGCGAACAAGATAAGAACAAACAGGTAGAATTTTTCACACCACTCATACTCGAAAATCTTATCCCCGAAGATTACATCCTGAAAAAAGTCGACAAGGTGCTGGACCTAAGCTGGATACGCGACGAGGTTCGCGATCTGTACTCGGAGACGAAGGGCCGACCGAGTATCGACCCGGAATGCGCTGTACGGCTGATGCTTGCTGGTTTTTTCCTCGGGATCGTTCATGACCGTAAGCTGATGAGGGAGGCGGAACTTCACCTTGGGATCCGTTGGTTCGCTGGTTACAGTATGGACGATCAAGTACATGATCATTCAACATTGTCGAAACTCCGCAAGCGATGGGGTGTTGGACTTTTCAAAAAGATCTTTCTGAGAACGGTACAAAATTGTATGGATGCGGGATTGGTTGATTTGGAGACGGTTCATGTGGATGCGACATTGATCCGTGCGAACGTGAGTTGGGACAGCATCGTTGAGGTGCATACTGATAAGGTTGTGAAGGAAAATGATGATGAGGATGATGGTGAAAAGCCTGATGGGAAGCGGTGTAAAGGGAAAAAGAAAAAGAAGGTGAGCGTAACCGATCCGGATTGTTCGCTGGCACGGTCGAGCAAATTCGACAAGCCTCAGCCACGTTACAAACAGCACACAGCGGTGGATGATAAAAGCGGGGTGGTGGTGGATGTCCGGGTCACGACAGGAGGCGCGCAGGAATCGCATGAGTTTATTGAGCAGGTGGGGAGGGTTGAGGAGAACACAGGGACAAGGCCGGAGAAAGTCACTTGCGATGCGGGCTACGCGGCGGGTGTCAATTTCGAGGCGATGGAGGAGATGGAGATCGACGCGTTGATACCGATCAGGAAAGAGTCGCGGAAAGGGAAAAGCATTCCGATCAGGAGATTCAAATACAACGAGCGCTACGATTATGTGAAGTGTCCCGGCGGGAAGAAAATGCGTCGCGGGTCAAGGTCGAAAAACAAGGGATGGCACTACAACGCAAAACGTGCAGACTGCAAGAAATGCAGGTTGAGAGAGCGATGCGTTAGTGAGAAGAGGGTATACCGAAGCGTTGTAATCGTTGATGGGTATACCGCTTTGCTGAGGGCGCGACGGAGGTCGGTGAGGGAAAAGATCACGGCCACCGAAGAGTACAAACGTCACCGTTGGTTGGTGGAGGGACGGCAAGGAGAGGCGAAGGTGTGTCACGGGTTGAGACGCGCAGTTCGCAGGGGACTCGATCAGGTTGCGATACAGGTCTATCTCACGGCGGCGGTGATGAACCTGAAACGTCTGACGGCCGCTTTATTTGAGGCTTTCGTGCACCTATTTTCGATTGCACAGCCGGTAGAAACCGTTGCTGTGTATTTTTCGAAAATACCAGCAAGGTTTCATTCATCCTGCATTTTTCATCTGCCAGCCGCCAGTAACACCAATTAATCAACAGCCCCGTGCTGTTCTACGGGTTGTTCTTCATGGGGATAATATTTCACGGTGACCAGAATGGGCAGCTTCACTTCGACGGTCCGATAGCTGGAAGCTAACGACACACATTTCACCTCCACACAAAAATACAAAGAGCTTTTTTTTTGCATTTGCTCGTGAAAAAATTCACAACTTGGAGTAAGATACATCCTGTCTGGATTTTGCAGTTATATACATCCGACTAAAAAACCTTCTGCGCAAGGGAGATAGAATGCGCTTCGGAGTTATGAAATGACTACCAAACTGAACGAAGAAGAACTGATAAAAAAAGCGGAGCAGCCCGGAAAGGACGCGATGCAGCTTCACCCGTTCTACAAGGGCAAGATTGAGATCGCGCCCAGATGCTGTATCCGCGATTTCAACGATTTCGCGATCTGGTACACGCCGGGTGTCGCGAAACCGTGCCTCGATATCAGGGACAATCCGGAAATGGTCTATCAGCACACGAATAAAGCGAACTTTGTCGCGGTCGTGTCGGATGGAACCCGCGTTCTCGGACTCGGCGATATCGGTCCGGAGGCGGGACTGCCGGTCATGGAGGGCAAGGCGATCCTTTTCAAATATCTCGGCGGCGTCGACGCGTTCCCGATCTGTGTCGACACGAAGGACCCGGATGAGATTATCGATTTCGTTTTGAAACTCCAGCCGACATTCGGCGGTATCAATCTCGAGGATCTTTCCCAGCCGAAGTGTTTTAGAATTCTCGACACTCTCCGCAAGAAGGCGCGAATTCCGATCTGGCACGATGACCAGCAGGGAACCGCGGCGGTTACACTGGCGGGACTTGTCAATGCGCTGAAAATCGTGGGGAAGAAAATCGATGAAGTGAAAATCGTGTTCCACGGCGCAGGCGCGAGCAATATCGCGATTGCCCGATTGATTCTGGCTGCGGGAGCCGATCCGAAGAAGATTATCATGATCGACTCCAAGGGCACACTGCATCCGGGACGGGACGATCTCAGGGAAAAATTCAAGGAAAAATGGCACTACTGCCAGACCACCAACGGCGAGAATCTTGTCGGATTCGCTCCCGACGCATTGAAGGGCGCGGACGTTCTTATCTCGCTGTCGAAATCGGGTCCGGGAGTTATCGATAAGGAATGGATCGCGGGCATGGCAAAGGACGCGATCGTGTTTGTGTGCGCGAATCCGGTTCCGGAGATCTGGCCGTGGCTGGCGAAGGAAGCGGGCGCGAGGATAGTGGCGACCGGTCGGAGCGATTTCCCGAACCAGGTGAACAACTCGCTTGGATTCCCGGGGATTTTCCGTGGCACACTGGATGTCATGGCGACAACGATCACGGACGAGATGTGCATGGCGGCGAGTTACGCGCTTGCCAAATGCGCGGAGGATAAAGGCATGCACGAGGACTACCTGATCCCGACGATGGACGAGTGGGATGTTTTCCCGCGCGAGGCTGTCGCGGTCGGGCAGAAAGCTATCGAGCAGGGAGTCGCGCGGATAAAGATGAGCCCGGATGAAGCGTTTAAGGTCGCGGAGGAAATAATCCGTCGAGCGCGGGATCAGTATGCGGCATTATTCGATAAGGGGGTCATCCAACCGGCACCGGAACCTGAAGCATAAAAATTGTGGGTGATTCATTTCCAGTAAGACGGCGACAAGCTCGTTCGGCTGGAAGCCAAACTGCGCTTGTCACCGGCACCCGGTTATTTATATAGTCATAAATTAAGAATCCGCTCCCTGACGGTCGCGGCTCTGATACGACAGCTTTTTTTAGGTAATTCAGGCGGAGAGGGTGGGATTCGAACCCACGGAGCCGGAAGACCGGCTCACGTGATTTCG
>CBDUUJ010000329.1:0-3925 GCA_965370205.1 uncultured bacterium | reverse complement strand
AGCATTATCAAGAAGATTAATCAGGATATCCTCAAGAGCTCTTCCATCGGTCATGACTGTAAGCTCGTCATCGATTTCATTGGTGATTGAAATATTTTTTCCGGCGGCGAGAGTTGAGACAGTATCAATCGCTCTGACCGCGATCGTATGCAACCCGGTCGGGACAAGGTCCAGTCTGTATTTTCCTACCTCGATTGTTGAGATTTGAAGGAGGTCGTTCAGAAGATTCGCCAGCCGCTGTGAGTTACGATGAATTGCGTCAAGGAACTGGACGGCCTTATCGGGATCATCCGGGGCGCCTGCAACAAGGGTCTCGGCATTTGCCTGGATAATGCTCACCGGCGTCCGAAGCTCATGAGATGCGTTGGCAAAGAAATCCCGCCGCATGGTCTCCAGCCTGCGTACCTCGGTTATATCACGCATAACAATTACCTTGCCGTCTCCCAAACGCTGAGGGGTAACCGTTGCGGTGATGGTGATGATTTTTAAATCCGGACCATGAATCTCAAACTCCAGCGATTCAGTTTCTTTTGCCGTTGTATTGGTGACACATTCGATAAGCTGCGGGATTCTGATTGTATCCATGAGCTTCCGACCGACAGGGGAATCCGGAAGTTCCAAAAGCTTGATTGCCGTTGTGTTGATCATCGTGATCGTCTGCCCGGCATCCAGAGCTATCACCCCGTCGCTCATCCCTTCGATTACCGCATTTAACTGGTCGCGTTCGTTGGCAAGTTCAGCGAGGACACGTTCGAGTTCCTCTGCAATGAGGTTGATCGAACCTGCCAGACCGCTGATTTCATCCTGTGACGGATCCAGGAGTAACGGTCTCTTATTTCCTTCAACAATCGTATGAGCCTGTTTAACCAGATTCTGAAGCCGGAGGGACATAATTCTCGAAGCCGTGAAACTAATTATAATTGCGGCTAATATCCCGACAAAACCTGCGAGCATAAGGAATCTGCGCCACAGGCCAATGGTTTGATCCACTTCGCTTACCGGCATGGCGACCCGAACAACACCGCTGGAGTCTTCGCGTTCAAAAGGAACGGCGATATAAAGCATCCATGTGTTGAGAGTACCGCTGAACCGCCTGGAGATTCCGACATCGCCGCTCAGTGCCTTTTTCACTTCCGGGCGATCGCCGTGATTCTGCATCCGGGGAATATCTTCCGGATTGATCTCGGAGTCCCCGATCACCGAGCCATCCTGTCTGATAATGGTGATACGGGAGGATGTAACATCCCCAAGGTCGGCAGCCAACCGATCAACATGTTCGATATCGTCGAGGGAATCCGCATTTTCGATAACATACAATGCAGACCTTGCATGCCTGAGGAGGTCTGATTCCATGTGCGAATCAAGCCAGGTCCTGAGCCTGCCTTCCAGGTAAATACCACTAATTAGTATAACAACCGAAATAACCAGGAGGGAGATCAGGAACAATTTACTGCGAATCCCGAGTTTAATCCTCATTTTTATCCGGATCCTTCCGGAACCGATAACCGACTCCCCTTATTGTCCCGATGTAATCTCCGGCGTCGCCTATCTTTTCACGCAGCCGCTTGATATGGGTGTCCACGGTTCTTGTCGAGACATCGGCGCTTATTCCCCACACGTCATTAAGAAGCGCATCCCGGGTCTGAACACGGCCTCTCCGTCTGTAGAGTGTTTCCAGCAGCCTGAATTCAAGAGCTGTCAGAACGATTTCTGAATTATTGATCCATACCCGGTGTCCCGGAAAATCAATGCTGAGGATTCCGAACGATATACTGTTCTGTTCCGGTTTTTCCGATTCAGCCCGTCTCAGAATCGCCCTGATCCTCAGAATAAGCTCCCGTACGCTGAATGGCTTCACAACATAATCATCCGCGCCGAGTTCAAATCCAACGACCCTGTCGACTTCCTCACCTTTTGCGGTTGCCATAATAATGGGTATCGACTTCAGGGATTCATCGGATTTCAGTTTCCTGCAGATATCCAGTCCGGACGTATCAGGCAGCATAAGGTCGAGAAGGATCAGGTCGGGATATGGGCTTGTGGAGGCGATATCGAGTGCGTTTTTACCGTCGTATGCGCATTTTACCTGGAAACCCTCACGCTCCAGATTATACTCAAGCGTTGAAGCAAGGTCCTTCTCATCCTCAACTATCAGGATCACAGGGCACATTGTGTTATCTTGATATTACCCGCACCAAATGATTATCAGACCAATCACAGAATGTAAAAGGTCCTGACTGACTTCCAGCGTAATAATAATCTGCAGGGCCGGTCATGCCCGGATTATTATTTATCGATCTCTTCTGCCGCGGTCGCCACGGTCGCGGCTGTCTCGTCCGCCTCGATCCCGTCCGCCTGAGCGGCTGTCCCGACCGCCGCCGCGTGAATCGCGTCGCGGATACCGGTCGCGTGAATCTCGTGAGTCGCGTGAGCCGCGTGAAGGCGGTGCATTTTTCAGGCGCTCAAGAATCGGATCGCCGTCCGGGAAATCGAGCCCCCTGCGAGTGAGGGAAATCTTGCCCGTGTCATTATCGATATCCTGAATTTTCACACGGATGATATCGCCGACCCTCAGGCAGTCATCGACATTTTCAACCCGGCGGTCGCAGATCTGGCTGACATGGAGCAGTCCGTCCTTCGAGGGCGTAACTTTAACAAATGCTCCAAACTGCGCGATCTTGACAACCTTGCCTTCGTATTCCTCGCCGATCTCCGGTTCGCGGACGATCTCGGTGATCAGGCCAACAGCTTTTTCCATGGCTTCGGCGTTGGTGGATGTGATGAACACTCGTCCATCGTCCTCGATGTCGATCTCGACGCCGGTTTCCTCGATGATACCTCTCACGATCTTGCCGCCGGGACCGATGACATCGCCGATCTTCTCGGGATCGATGATGATTGTCGTGATCCGTGGCGCGTAGGGGCTTAGCTCAGCTCTCGGTTCTGAAATGGTTTCGAGCATTTTGCCCATGATCTGCATACGGCCCTCATGGGCCTGCTCGAAGATAGCCCTGATCATTTCCATTGTCAGGCCGTTTATCTTTGTGTCCATCTGGACCGCTGTGACGCCGTTTTTTGTTCCGGCGACCTTGAAGTCCATGTCGCCGTAGAAATCCTCGATCCCCATCAGGTCTGAAATGACGACGAATCGTCCGGTGTCGGGGTCGGTAACGAGACCCATCGCGATACCGGCGACCGGCTCTTTAATCGGAACGCCCGCGTCCATGAGGGACAGGGTGCTTCCGCAGACCGATGCCATTGATGTCGATCCGTTGGATGAAAGGATTTCCGTTACAAGTCTGAGTGTGTACGGAAAATCGTCCTGTTCGGGGATCATGTATTTCAGGGCTTTTTCGGCGAGAGCGCCGTGACCGATCTCGCGGCGTCCGGGACCTCTCATGAAGCCGGTGTCGCCGTAGCAGAACGGAGCGGCATAGTAGTGATGCATGTAGCGCTTGTACTCGACGACGCCGATGTCGTCCAGCCTCTGCTTGTCGCCGATAGCGCCGAGCGTGGTGACTGTCATCGCCTGGGTTTCGCCGCGAGTGAAGATCGCGGAGCCGTGCGCCCGGGGGATAGTGGAGACCTCGCCCCAGATCGGGCGGACCTCGTCGATTTTGCGGTCGTCGATTCGAAGACCTTCATCGAGGATTCGCGATCGCATGCGTTTCTTGATGCCCTTTTCTATCAGGTCCCAGATCTGTTTCGATTCCTTGATTTCCTCGGGTGTCCAGTCGGTTTTTTCCGGATCGAACCGTGCGAGAAGGCATGCTTCCTTGATACTGTCGATAATCAGGTCGCGTTCTTTTTTCTTCGTGATTCCCAGGATGGTGGGCCAGATTTCGGTCAGTTTTCCCTCGACCAGTTCGGTAAGCTCGTCGGGCGGGTCGGGCTTTGGAACAAACTCGATTTTTTCCTTAAGGTC
>CBDUUJ010000328.1:0-3928 GCA_965370205.1 uncultured bacterium | reverse complement strand
AGTGCGTCCTGTGTTTTTCTTAACCGGAATGATGACGCACTGCCGTGCTGTTCTACGGGTGGCTTTCCCCGGAATTCCATTTCGATTCAATATCCGATTTCCAGGAATTGAAGTAACCTTTGATGATCGCATCACGGGCGTCACGGACCAGTTTTCTGTAATACGCAAGATTATGAACCGACAGAAGCCCCAGAACGCCGGGATCGCCCACCCTGTTAAGATGCGCCAGGTATGCCCGGGTATACCTCTGGCAGGTACGGCAGGAACATTCCTCATCGAGAGGTTTACTATCATTCCTGAACCGGGAATTTTTCAAATTGATTCGACCACTACTCGTGAAAAGCGTCCCGTTTCTTGCCATTCGGGTTGGGAGCACGCAGTCAAACATATCTACCCCCGCACCGATCCCGGCGAGAATCTGTCCGGGAAGCCCGACCCCCATAAGATACCGGGGCTTATTAGCAGGCATCAGCGGAGTGATCTCATCGACTGCATTTTGCCCTTCTTCGCGATCCTCCCCTACACTGATTCCCCCTATCGCATAACCGGAGAGATCGAGTTCCGCCGACCTTTCAAGATATTCACGTCTCAGATCGATATGAATCCCGCCCTGATTAATTCCAAACAGCGCCTGTTTTGATCGGTCGCCGATTTTCTGAAAATGCCCTGCCGCCTGAGCCAGCCATTTGATGGTCCGCTCGCCTGCCTTTATAAACTCGTCTCTCGATGCGTCTCCCGGCGCGCAGTGATCGAGGGGCATCATGATATCCGACCCAAGTTTAATCTGAAGCTCTATCACGCTTTCCGGGGTAAATCGATGCCTGCTGCCGTCATACGGCGACTGAAAGCTCACGCCGCTGTCATCGATTTCATAAAGACCCTTCAGGCTGAAAAATTGATATCCTCCGGAATCGGTGAGAATCGCGCCGCTCCATGATGAGAACTCGTGCACTCCGCCAAAATTATCAACCAGATCAGCTTCCGGACGCAGATAGAGATGCAGCGCGTTCATCAGGACAAGCCGGTAATCAAGTTCCTCAAGCTCGTTCCACCTGACCGCCTTCACCGCGCCAATTGTCGCGCACGGCATAAACGCCGGGGTTTCGATCTCCCCATGACAGGTTTCGATCAGCCCGGCTCGCGCGTCGGAATCGGTATGTGCAACATCAAAGCGCATTTCCTGTCTCCTCGTGAGGCAGACCCTCCAGAAGTCCCAGCACCTCGGTAAATTTCCGGTGCGGCTCCGCCCTGAACGACATTTGTTCACCGGTTATCGGGTGAGGGAAATTCAGTTTCGCCGCATGAAGAAGATGTGTTTTATCCGATGTAATTATCTCCGCAACCCGTCCAAGCGATTTTTCATAATGCGGGAAATCCGGATCGCGTTTCGGCATTTTACCAAGGACCCTCCCGACCCTTTCACCCGCCCGTCGCCCGCCGTAAAACATGTCACCCGCAACAGGATAACCGATATGCGACATATGCACCCGTATCTGGTGAGTCCGACCGGTATCGAGCTTGCATCCGATCAGTGAAAATCCGGGATAGCGGGTCAGCACACGGAAGTGTGTCCTTGCAGATTTTCCCTTCTCATCGCGGACAACCGCCATTTTTTTTCGATCAGTATGATGTCTTCCAATCGACTTTTCAATCGTCCCGAGATTCAACGGCGGATTCCCGTACACGATCGCCTGATAGAGACGTTCAACCTCGCGCCTTTTAATCATTTCGATTAAAGTACTGGCCGCTTTATCGGTACAGGCGATAACCATAAGCCCGCTGGAATATTTATCAAGACGATGGACAATGCCGGGACGGAGAGGATGTCCGGTGGGTGGAAGCGGGATTTTTTTATAGTAGAGAAAATTGACAACCGAACCGGTCAATGCCCACGGCACCGGATGGCTTGTAATTCCCGGAGGCTTGTCAATAACGAGAATGTATTTGTCCTGATAAATAATGGGGATATCGAGATCTTCCGGCGGCGGGGTCTCCGTTTGTGGCTTGATGGCTACTTCGATCCCGACAATGTCGCCTGTCCTGACGCGATAGGATTTATTCGTATTGATCTCACCATTTACAAGGACGCACCGGTCGGCGATCCATTTCTGCAGCGTGTTTCGCGATGGTGAGAGATCGGGATTGAAATTGGAGTATGGAAAAGACAGCAGGAAAGCATCAAGGCGCTGACCCGCATTTGAACTGTCAACTTTCTCCTCGTGCTGGAATACCGGGGCATTCATGGCGCGGATTATTCATCAGGCTCCGGACGTCGGGAAAGCTCGTCAAGTTTGTCCCTGTCATCGTCCGGCGCCGGTTTTGGATCCTGTTCAGTAAAATTATCGGCGCGGTCGCCGAATTGTCCCTCGATTTCCTCCGGATGAGCTGAATCGGCATCCTCAAAAGGAATCAGCATCTCAGATCCAGGCTCCGGAGGAATTTCAACGAGCGCTTCATCGGTGGGTACGCTTCCCTGCAATCTTGTGGGACCGCTCAATTCCCCATCAACCTGTAATCTTTTTTGCCCAACGGGAATATCCGTTTTCGCAACTGTTTCCAGCCGGGGATTTTCCCTGGCAAAGAGCAGAACCAGAACAAGAACCATCGTGCCAACGACTACGAAACTGTCTGCCAGGTTGAAGATCGGCCAGTCATACTCCCATCCTGTGCCAGGAAAAAGCGTGACATCAAGAAAATCGGTAACCTTCTGGAAGATAAGCCGGTCGGTCATGTTTCCGAATGCGCCCGCCATCTGGAATGCAAGCGCGATTTTCAGCCAGACCTCATCCCGGTCGAGCTTACCGAGAATCATCAGGATCACGAGCACCATCACGATCGCGAAATATGTGAAATACTCGCTCCATTCGGGGAGCATGCCCCATGCGATGCCTTTATTAAAAGTCAGAGTCAGGTAGTAGAAGTTCTGGATGATCTCATTCCTGACCGGAACCGCTTCATCCGCCATCAGCTTCCGTAGTGTCTCGGGATCAACAAGCTGCCTTGACAGGAATTTCGTGAGCTGGTCAAGCCCGGCCAGAATGATCGAAAGAACTATAAACCATCTTGTCGCCATCAGGCAGACGCCTCCAGATTATCGGCAAGTGCAGCCCAGGAATCAATCCCGGAAAGCCCAGGAAAACAGGTAAGTGTATTTGCAATAAGCATCTTTTTCGCTCCGGGCATCTCCAGTCCTCTTAACTCAACCAGTTTATTAAAAGTCTCCATAACAAACGCCGGTTCATTCCGCCTGACTTTCCTGTTCTTCGCTTTCTGCGGAACCATAAACGGGCTGTCGGTTTCAACAAGAAAACGATCCTCGGGAACCCTCCTCGCCGCCTGGTGAAGATCGACAGCTCTCGGATAGGTCAGATTGCCTGCAAAGGATATAAAGAAACCCATCTTTAATATCGTCGTAAGTACATCAACACCGTAACCGTAACAATGAAACACCCCCGGATTTTCAGGAAGCTCCACCTCGCCAAGGATCTCAATAGTCCGCTCAAAGGCGCTTCGCGAGTGAATTATCAGAGGATAACCGGTTTCCGCCGCCAGCCCGACCTGCGCGCGGAAAAGCTCCTCCTGCCTGCCGCGATCCGCATAGTCGCGGAAAAAATCAAGCCCGGTCTCACCTATGGCCACGATATCGGGACGGTCAAGCGCCTTTTCGAAAACCTTAATGTCATCCGGAGAATATTTGTCAGCCTCATGCGGATGGATGCCGATCGTGCCGGCGATCGCGGGAAGGGATCCACCACCGGTGCCGAATTGATCGAGGATATCAGCCGTCAGGCCATAATGCACCGGGCAATAGCCGACCAGCACAACACCTTCCACACCGGCTTTCAGGGCATTATCCAGAACGCCGGCGATCTCGTAACTTTCAAACCGCAAGGTCAGATGACAATGTGTATCAACAGCCATAATTGAA
>CBDUUJ010000327.1:0-3963 GCA_965370205.1 uncultured bacterium | reverse complement strand
TATATCTTTTCTCAAGTTGCTCATTAGTTATTTTTATATCTACACCCCTCCTCGCTTTCTTCATTTATTTCTTGATTCAAATCTGCTGTAAGCAGACGGATTAACCAAATGCGTGGAAGCATCGGTGGTTCTATATGGCAGTATAATTACCATGAACATATAATCCGTGATGAGAAGGATTTGAATATTCGGAGACAATATATCCTTGAAAATCCTGCACGATGGGAGGAAGACAGGTTGAATCCTGGAAAATAAATATGAAATGTATCGTAGAACAGCACGGCAGTGTGTTCCTTACAGATTTTATTTTAATCCAGACGCACTGCCGTGCTGTTCTACGGGTGGTTGGGTTGCGTGGTGAAGACGCACTGCCGTGCTGTTCTACGGGTGGTTGGGTTCGTATATTGAGTAGTATGGCGCGCCAGACAGGACTCGAACCTGTGACCTGCAGATTAGAAGTCTGCTGCTCTATCCAACTGAGCTACTGGCGCGCGTGTTATGTTGAAAAAATGTTTATTTCATCAGATGGAATAAATATTTCACGAAATGACGTCTGTCCTAACTCACCAGATTATACCCGATTCTTACTTTCATTCCATCAACCATGATGTCTTCCTCGTTGCCGGTTTCGATTTCCGTCGCGGAGATACTGTCGGCGAGAATCTCGCGTGAGATATATCCCATGTGCTTATAAACCGCATCGCTGACCTTACTCTCGTCGCTTACGATCATCGCGTTGATCCGCTGCGTGTAATCGAGATCGTCCTGCTTACGTTTTCTCTGGAAGTGATGCACGATATCCCGCGCGATTCCTTCCGCTTCGAGTTCAGGTGTCAGTTCCGTATGCAGAACGACCGCGATTCTCGATCCAGCCGCCGCCGCATATCCCGACCTGCTTTTAATTGTCACCGATACCTCATTGTCGGTGAATGTGACAGTCTCGCCATCGACCTCAATCTCGCATGTACCGCCTGATTCCAGCGAATCGTGCATCGCCTTGAAGATTTCGGGTGTAGCCGAATCAAATGCTTTCTTGACGGCGGGAACTTTCGGACCGAACCTGGGTCCGAGTTTCGAGAAATCGGGAGCGATTCTGTATTCTACGAACTTCGATTGATCCTCGGTAAAACTCATTGATTTGATATTCAACTCATCGAGAATTACCTGCTCCTGCCTTTTCGCCCGTTCGCGATCATTCGCATCATGCGTGACAACGATCACTTCGCCAAGCGGCTGCCTGACACGGATTTGTTCCGCCTTTCTCGCCGACCGTCCAAGTTTCGCGATCTCGATAGCCAGCTCGACCTCCGCCTCAAGCTCATCATCGAGCCATTTCTCATTGGCCTCAGGATATTGTTCAAGATGGACGCTTTCCTTCGCGTCGGGATGATGGCCCACCATGAGATTCTGATAAATCTCTTCCGCAAGGAACGGTGTAAACGGCGCGAGAAGTTTCGTGAGATCGGTCAGCACATGATAGAGGATCGAATACGCCGCCCATTTGTCATCGTCCTTTTCAGAACGCCAGAACCGCTCGCGACTCCGCCTGACATACCAGTTCGAAAGCTCATCGACGAATTTCTCAAGCGCCTTCGCTCCGCGAAGGACATCGTAATGGTCGAGCGCGTCGCGGACTTCCCCGATAGTCCTGTTCAATCTCGATAGAATCCATCGGTCGAGACGGGAGATCTTTTCATCGTCCGCCGGGATTTTTACAGGATCGTATTCATCGATTCTCGCGTAGATCGTGAAAAACTGGTAGACATTTCTCAGCGTGAGAAGGAACCGCCTCTGGGCCTCGCGCACATTGTCCACGGTGAAACGAACCGGCACCCACGGATCGACATTCGCAAGGAAATTCCACCGAAGAGCGTCCGCGCCCTGGTCCTCGATGATCGTAAACGGATCGACAAATCCGCCGCGCGATTTCGACATCTTCTGGCCGGTCTCATCAAGCACCAGCCCGAGCAGAATGCATCGCCTGTAGGAAAGCCCGCACTCGCGGAACGGTTTCAGGTCGGGATCATCGGGAAATTTTTTCGCCGCCGCGTGAAGAAGTCCCGCGACCGCGTGAAGCGTGTAGAACCATCCACGGGTCTGATCCTGCGCCTCCGAGATGAAATCGCACGGGTACCATTCCTCGAATTTGTCTTTGAACTCAAACGGATAATGCCATTGCGCGATCGGCATGCTGCCTGAATCGAACCACGTGTCGGCGACCTCGGGAACCCGTTTCATCACACCGCCGCAACTCGGGCAGGTGAGCGTCCAGGTATCGATTCCCGGTTTATGAAGCTCGACATCCTCAGGCACATCCTCGTTCGCTTTCTCGCGGAGTTCCGCGATGCTTCCAAGCACCTCTTTCGCTTCGCAGTCCGGATTTTCGCATACCCAGATGGGCAGGGGAGTGCCCCAGTAGCGGTTACGGCTGATCGCCCAGTCGACATTGTTCTCAAGGAATTTCCCGAAACGCCCGTCCCTGATCGTCTCGGGATGCCAGTCGATCTTCTGATTTTCGCTGATCAGAATGTCCTTGATCTCCGTAGTCTTGATAAACCAGCTTGACCGCGCGAAATACATAAGCGGCGCGTTACATCGCCAGCAGTGCGGGTAGGCGTGCGTGTAGGATTCCTCGCGATAGAGAAGCTCCCGCGCTTTCAAATCCTCCATGATCGGAGCATCGGCGTCCTTGAAATATTTGCCCCTGACAATTTCCGGACCCTCCTCGCTGATGTATCCGTCCTCCTGCGCGATCTGCAGCACGTCAAGTCCAGCGATCTGTCCGGCGAGATAGTCGTCCTCGCCGTATCCCGGCGCGATATGAACGATTCCGGTGCCGTCCTCAAGGCTGACAAAATCAGCCATGATCACGCGGTAGTTTTTTTTCAGTGACGGCTCATGCGCATAGAGCGGAACAAATCGTTTGCCTTCGAAATCCTTCCCATTGTATGAGCCTTCGATTCTGGACTCGTCGTATTCATCGCCGAATGTCAGCCTCGCAAGCGCTTTAGCAAGAATATATGTCTTACCGTTCGGATGGTTGTACTTAATGTACTCGTACTTTGCGCCCATCGCGAGCGCGAGATTTGAGAGAAGCGTCCATGGAGTGGTCGTCCATGCCAGGAAATATGTATCCGGATCGTCCTCGGTCTGAAACGCGACAAAGATCGACGGCTCGGTCACTTCCACGTATCCCTGCGCGACCTCATGACTCGACAGCGGAGTCCCACACCGGTTGCAGAACGGCACAACCTTGTGACCCCTGACCAGCAGACCCGCGCGGTCGATCTGCTTAAAAATCCACCAGAGCGACTCGACATACCAGTTGTAGTAGGTCACGTACGGGTTTTCGAGATCGATCCAGAATCCGATCAGGCGGGTGATCTCCTCCCAGTCGGAGAGATATTTCCAGACTGAAGACTTGCAGGCTTCGATGAATTTCTCCGTGCCGTACTTCTCGATGTCGGACTTGTTGTGAAGTCCGAGGTCTTTCTCGACCTCGATCTCCACTGGAAGGCCGTGACAGTCCCATCCGGCCTTGCGCTCGACGTAATAGCCGGTCATGGTTTTATAGCGGGGGAAGATGTCCTTAATGACCCTTGTGAGAATGTGCCCTGAGTGGGGTTTTCCATTTGCGGTCGGAGGACCCTCATAGAAAACGTACCGGGGCATATTCTCGGTGGCGACCAGGCTTTTCCGGAAGATATCGTTGTCCTCCCAGAATTTCCTGATCTGTTCCTCCCGTTTCGGGATCGGGTCGGTAAGTGGTTGATTGAATGACATCTTCTGTTCCTCGGTATTTCCGTATTTGTTGCTGTATTCCCGGGGGACACCTTTTTTCGAGGACGAAAACAAGGTGTCCCCATGATAAGTTTCTCGGCATTCCGGGGACACCACATTTCGTCCTCGAAATGCTGGTGTCCCCGCCTGACGCAAAATGAAAAACCCCCGGATGGTTCCGGG